>JAJTHX010000351.1 GCA_021300125.1 Betaproteobacteria bacterium
CGGATCGTAAAAACCGAGGCGTTCGATGAATCGGCCGTCGCGAGCGAATTTGGAATCGGCCACGACGAGATTGAAAAACGGGCGCTTCTTGGCGCCACCACGAGCCAAACGGACCACCACCATGATGTGTTCCCGGTGCCTGAAAGACGAAAGGCGCGGATTTTACGGTACTTTCCATGGTACAGGCAATGTACACGCAGGTCCGGTGCCTGATTTGGCATGACCCCGGTGATAAATCCCGGAAACTACATTAACTCATTGATTTAAAAAATATTTATGAACAACCCTAAAGCTCCGCCCGCAGCAGCCATCGAAGCCGCCCTGAAAATCCGTTTTGGCACGCATTTCGGCATCCCTGCAGACCAGCCGGGGTTGGACGCCCTGGCGACGATGGCAGGCCATCGCTCGATCCGGCGTTTCCAGCCCGACCCGGTGGCTCCGAAGTTGCTGCGCCTGCTCTTCGCCTGCGCGCTGTCTGCGCCGACCAAAAGCGACCTGCAGCAGGCCGACATCATCCATGTCGCCGATGCAGACAAACGCCGGCGCCTGGTGGCCCACCTGCCGGAAATGCCCTGGATACTCGACGCGCCGGTGTTCTTGGTGTTCTGCGGCAACAACCGCCGTATCCGCCACATCGGCGAATGGCGCGGCAAACCCTTCGCCAACGAACACCTTGACCATTTCATGAACGCTGCGGTCGATGCCGGCATTGTCATGATGCATTTCATCAGTGCCGCCGAAGCCGCGGGGCTGGGCACCTGTCCGATCAGTGCGATCCGCAATGCGGCCGACACAGTCAGCCGCGAGCTGGCGCTGCCGCCGGGTGTGTTTCCGGTTGCCGGCCTGTGCGTGGGCCATCCCGCCGCCGCGGGACACATCAGCCCGCGGCTGCCCCTCGAGGTCACCGTGCATACCGATCGCTATGACGAAAGCCGTCTGCGCGAAGCGGTCGACGCCTACGACCGCCGGCGCCATGACAACCACCCCTACGCCAAGCAGCGCCGGGTCAGGCAATTCGGTGAAGCCGCGTTTTACGGCTGGTCGGAAGACAAGGCCCGGCAATATGCCGAGCCGGAGCGTGCGGATTTCGGCCACTACATCCGGCGCCAGGGTTTCAGCCTGAAATAGCGGGCGGCTTCCGGTGTGTCCTCAGCGCATGCCGGGGAACATGCCCTTCATCGAGCGCATCATCTTGGCCATGCCGCCCTTGGCCACCATCTTCATCATCTTCTGTGTCTGCTCGAACTGGTTGAGCAGCCGGTTGACTTCCTGAACGGTGACGCCGGCACCGGCGGCAATGCGGCGCTTGCGCGAGGCCTTGATCAACTCGGGTTTCGCACGCTCCAGCGGGGTCATTGCGTTGATGATGCCTTCGAGCCGGCGGATCACCTTGTCCTCCATCTGCGGCGCGGCTTGCGCCGCCTGCGCTAGCTGGGCCGGCAGCTTGTCCATCAGCGCACTCATGCCGCCCATCTTGCGCATCTGCGCCACCTGCTGCTTGAAATCCTCGAGGTCGAATCCCTTGCCGGTCTTGACCTTGCGCGCGAGCTTCTCGGCTTCGGCGCGATCCACCGACTTCGTCACGTCCTCGATCAGCGACAGCACGTCGCCCATGCCGAGGATGCGCGAAGCCATGCGGTCGGGATGGAACGCCTCGAGTCCGCCGATCTTCTCCCCGGTACCGGCAAACTTGACCGGCTTGCCGGTGACGTGGCGTACCGACAGCGCGGCGCCGCCGCGCGCATCGCCGTCCAGCTTGGTCAATACCACGCCGGTCAGCGGCAGCGCCTCGGAGAAGGCCTTGGCGACATTGACCGCGTCCTGGCCCTGCATCGCGTCCACCACGAACAGCGTCTCGACCGGGTTAACGGCGGCGTGCAGCTCGCGGATCTCTCGCATCATGTCTTCGTTGATGGCAAGGCGGCCCGCGGTGTCGACAATCAGCACGTCGTGATAGTGGGTGCGCGCAAATTCCAGCGCGCGTCGGGCAATGTCCAGCGGTTGCTCGCCCGCGGCCGCCGGATGGAAATCGGCATCGACCTGACCGGCCAGCACCCGCAGCTGCTCGATTGCGGCGGGGCGATAGACGTCACAGCTGGCGAGCAGGACCTTTTTCTTCTGGCCGCGCAGCCAGTACGCGAGCTTGGCCGCAGTTGTCGTCTTGCCCGCTCCCTGCAGGCCCGCCATCAGCACCACCGCCGGCGGCTGAGTGGCGAGGTTGAGCGACTCGTTGCGCTCGCCCATCAGGGCTACCAGCTCGCGGTGCACCACGCCGACCAGCGCCTGGCCCGGGGTCAGGCTGCCCACGACCTCTTCACCCACGGCCTTCTCGCGCACGCGATCGATGAAAGCCTTGACCACTGGCAGGGCGACATCGGCCTCGAGCAGCGCCACGCGCACCTCGCGCAAGGCATCGGCGATATTGGCTTCGGTGAGCCGCGCTTCGCCGCGTAGCGTTTTCACGACGCGCGACAGGCGACCGGTCAGACTGTCAAACATGGCTTCGGGTAAACTCCGGAAATGCAAGGGATTTTACCGCAGGCCGGGTCCGCCCTCGCCTTCCAGTTGCTGGCATCGGTGCTGTATGCCGCATTGGCGGTGCATTTATGGCGCCGTCAATGGGTGGCCGCCGCAGCACCCGCTGCCGGGCAAGGCAGCCACCTGCTGCAGCTTGCGGTGCTGGCAGTGCATTCGATCGCGGTGTTCGGCCCGATGTTCGCCGGCTATACGCTGCGCATCGGCGTCGGCGACGCGATTTCGGCCATCCTCTGGCTCACGGTACTGATTTACGGCCTGGGCAGCCTGTTCTACCGGCTGGAGGCGCTGCAGGCACTGATCATGCCGGTGGCCGCTGCGGCTGCACTGCTGCCTGCGCTGCTGCCGGCAGAGAAGGTGATCCCGAACACGGAACTGCTGGCTTTCCGGCTGCACCTGGTGCTGTCGATGCTCGCCTACAGCCTGTTCACCATCGCTTCGCTGCACGTACTGCTGATGGCCATGCTCGAACGCCGGCTGCACCACGGCGCGCTGCCCTCGGGACTGGCACGCCTGCCGCCGCTGCTGACGATGGAAACCCTGCTCTTCCGCATCATCTGGGCCGGCTTCCTGACGCTTACGCTGACACTGGCGAGCGGCATCGTGTTCTCAGAGGAAATGTTCGGCCGCGCAGCCCGCTTCAACCACAAGACGCTGTTCGGCTTCATCTCCTGGTTCGTATTCGCCGCGCTCCTCGCCGGACGCCACTGGCACGGATGGCGCGGCCGCACCGCCGTGCGCTGGACGCTGGCCGGCTTCATGCTGCTGATCCTCGCCTACCTTGGCAGCAAGTTCGTGCTCGAAGTCCTGCTCGGCCGCGTTTGAAACGTGCGCGGCGCCCGCCGCCGCCACACACCGGAGTCACCCCATGGAAGTACTGATCCTCGCGTTCCTGATCCTTCTTAACGGCGCATTCGCCATGTCGGAGGTGGCATTACTCACCGCACGCCAGTCCAGGCTTTCCACCCTGGCCCAGCGCGGCGACAAGCTGGCGGCTGCGGCGATCCGGCTGAGCGCGGAACCGACCCGCTTCCTGTCCACGGTGCAGATCGGCATCACCTCCATCGGCCTGCTCAACGGCATCGTCGGCGAGGCAATCCTTGCCGAACCTTTCGCACTCTGGCTGCAGCAATCAGGGCTCGAGGCCACCACCGCGCACATCGTCGCCACCGCGGTGGTGGTCGTCGGGGTGACCTATTTTTCCATCGTGATCGGCGAAATCGTGCCCAAGCGCCTGGGCCAGCACAGCGCCGAGAACATCTCGCGCTTCGTCGCCTGGCCTATGCGTGCACTGGCCTGGGCCACCGCGCCCTTCGTGCACCTGCTGACGCGGTCCACCGACGCGGTGCTCAGCCTCACGCTGCGCCTGATGCGGCTGCAACCGCAGGACTCGGGCCCGCAGCCCCTGTCGGTGGACGAAATCCGCACCATCGTGCTCGAGTCGTCCAACGTGCTGCCCAAAAAGCACGCCTCCGTGCTGCTCAATCTGCTCGAAATCGGCGCGATCACGGTCGACGACGTGATGGTGCCGCGCAACCAGATCGAAAGTCTCAACGTCGAACTGCCCATCGAGGAAATCATCGAGCAGCTGTCCACGGCCCACCACCGGCGCGTGGTGGTCTACCAGGGCGGATTCGACAACGTGATCGGCACGCTGCGCGTGCGTCATGCACTGACGCTGATCCAGCGCGAGGAACTGACCGCCGACAGCCTTCGCGAAATGATCCGCGAGCCCTACTTCGTACCGGCTTCGACGCCGCTGCTGTCGCAGATCCAGAACTTCCAGGAGCACGAGGACAGGGTCAGCCTGGTGGTGGACGAATACGGCGAGATCATGGGCCTGGTCACGCTCGAGGACATCCTTGAGGAAATCATCGGAGAATTCACCACGCAGTCGCCGCTGGTGGCGCGCGGGGTGCATGCCCAGCCCGACGGCAGCTACGTGATCGAGGGCAGCATGCTGTTGCGGGAACTCAACCGCAAGCTCGGCTTCGGCTTCCCGCTGGACGGACCGAAAACTCTCAATGGCCTGATCCTGGAGCATCTGCAGGACATCCCGGAACCCAATACCAGCGTGCGTATTGCCGGCCACCCCCTGGAAATCGTGCAGACCCAGGACCGCGTGATCAAGAGCGTGCGCCTGTTCCCCCCGGCAGAATCATCCCCGCGCTGAGGCGCGGCTGTGCGATACCGCCTTTACAAAGGGGGCGGGGCAGGGCATCATTCCAAGGTAATCGCACGTAACTCATTGGTTCATCAGGGTATTTTGGAGGCTATCCATGGCCACAGCCGCAGCCGCACGCAAACCGGAAGTCGCCGAAGCCACCTTTCGCTGGGTCGGCCAGGACCGCGCCGGAAAAACGGTGCGCGGCGAAATGCAGGCCAACGGCGAGGCCCAGGTCAATGCCATCCTGCGCCGCCAGGGCATCAAGGTGGTCGAGGTCAAAAAGCAACGCCTCGGCCGTGGCGGCACCGTCACCGACAAGGACATCACCCTGTTCACGCGCCAGTTGGCGACGATGATGAAATCCGGCGTGCCGCTGCTGCAGGCCTTCGACATCGTCGGCAAGGGCCACGCCAATCCGGCAGTGGCGCGGCTGCTGATGACCATCAAGTCAGATGTCGAGACCGGCATGAGCCTTAAGCAGGCCTTTGAAAAGCATCCGCTCTACTTCGACGCGCTGTTCTGCAACCTGGTCGGCGCCGGGGAGGCCGCCGGTATTCTCGAGAGCCTGCTCGACCGCCTGGCGACCTACAAGGAAAAGATCCTGGCCATCAAGAGCAAGATCAAGTCGGCGCTGTTCTACCCGATCGCGATCATCGTGGTCGCGGTGGTGATCACCGCGATCATCATGATTTTCGTGATCCCGGCGTTCAAGGAGGTGTTCAAGAGTTTCGGTGCAGACCTGCCGACGCCGACCGTGATCGTGATGTCGATATCGGATTTCGTGGTCGCCAACTGGTTTTTCCTGTTCGGCGGCTCCGGCGCGGCTCTCTACGCCTTTTTCTGGACCTGGAAGCGCTCCGAAAAAATGCAGATGTTCATGGACCGGCTATCACTGCGGGTGCCGGTATTCGGCGACCTGATCCGCAAGTCCTCGATCGCACGCTGGACTCGCACTCTGGCCACCATGTTTGCCGCCGGCGTGCCGCTGGTTGAGGCGCTGTCGTCGGTGGCAGGCGCCTCTGGCAACTACGAATATTACGTCGCCACCAAGAAAATCCAGGCCGAGGTCTCCACAGGTTCCAGCCTCACCTCCTCGATGCAGGGTACCGAGGTTTTCCCCAATATGGTGATCCAGATGGCGATGATCGGCGAGGAAGCTGGCTCGCTTGATGCCATGCTCAGCAAGGTCGCCGATTTCTACGAGCAGGAGGTCGATGATGCGGTCGAGGCGCTGTCTAGCCTGATGGAACCGATGATCATGGTCGTGCTCGGCACCCTGATCGGCGGCATGGTGATCGCGATGTACCTGCCGATATTCAAGCTTGGTTCCGCGGTGTAGTTTCCGGTAGCCCTCAGCCGGTCCTCAGCCGCCGGCCCTTCACGCCAGATGACCGAACTGTTACAGCAACCTGTGTTTTTTGCCCTGGTCGCAGCCGTAATCGGCCTGTGCGTGGGGAGCTTCCTCAATGTCGTGATTCACCGCCTGCCGAAGATGATGGAGCGGCAGTGGCGAGCCGAGTGCGCAGAACTCTCGGGACAAGGAGCGCCCGCCGCAGAACGCTACAACCTGGTACTGCCACGCTCGGCCTGCCCGCACTGCGGCCACCGCATCATCGCGCTGGAGAACATCCCCGTTCTGAGCTGGCTGCTGCTGCGCGGCCGGTGCTCGGCCTGCGGCACCGCGATTTCGGTGCGGTATCCCGCGGTGGAACTGCTGAGCGGCCTGCTTTCGGCGTACGTGGCCTGGCGCTTCGGCTTTGGCCTTGCCGGCTGCGGCGCGCTGGTTTTCGTGTGGGCCATGATTGCGCTGACCTTCATCGACATCGACACCTTTTTCCTGTCTGACAGCATCACGCTGCCGCTGCTGTGGCTGGGTCTGCTGCTCAACATAGGCGGGGTTTATGCCGCGCTGCCTGCGGCCGTGATCGGCGCTGCTGCGGGTTATCTCTCACTGTGGTCGGTGTACTGGGCGTTCAAGTGGGCCACCGGCAAGGAGGGCATGGGCTACGGCGACTTCAAGCTGCTGGCAGCGATTTGCGCCTGGCTGGGCTGGTCACAGCTGCCGCTGGTGATCTTGCTCTCCGCGATGGCTGGTGCTTCAGTAGGTCTCGGGATGATCGTTCTCGGCGGCCGTGACCGCGCAAAACCGATCCCATTCGGCCCCTATCTGGCAATCGCCGGCGTTGTCGCGCTTCTGCATGGCGAGACGATCACCCGGGCCTACCTAGGGCCGCTCTGAAACCAATACCATGGTTTATTGCATCGGCGTTACCGGCGGCATTGGTTCAGGAAAATCCAGCGCTGCGAATCTTTTCGCCGAGCTGGGCGCAGCCGTGGTCGATACCGATGAAATCGCCCGCCATCTCACCGCTCGCGACGGCGATGCCGTGGGGACCATCGCTAAAGCCTTCGGGGATGCCGTGATCGCCCCCGACGGCAGCCTCAACCGCGCAGCCATGCGGGAACTGGTGTTCGCGGACACCGGACGCCGGCGGCAGCTCGAAGCCATCCTGCATCCGATGATCCGCGCCGAGGCGCGCAGACGCGTGCTTTCGGCGACCACGCCCTATGTGCTGCTGCTGGTGCCGCTGCTGCTTGAGAACAAAAGCTACACCAGTATCGTGCAGCGCGTGCTGGTTGTCGATTGTGACGAAGCCGCTCAGATCGAACGCACCGTACGCCGCAGCCAGCTCAGCGAGGAGTCCGTGCGGGCCATCATGGCAGCGCAATTGCCCCGCGAGAAGCGCGTCGAGCAGGCCGACGACGTGATCGACAACAACGGCGATCTGGAACAGCTGCGCAGCCAGGTCACGGCACTGCACCAGCGCTACCTTGAACTGGCCGAAGCCCATCGGCGCCAGGAATAAGCCCCCCGCAAGGCCAGCCATAAGCCTTTATTTTTTCTGGTTTTTGGCCGATACTCCCGCAGAATTCGAAGCTCCCCCCTCCGGCCCCTGGGACTACGGACGTGACGACGGACGTGATTGTCTACGAACATCCTTTAAGCGAGCGCGTGCGCACCCTGCTGCGCCTCGAGGACCTGTTCGAGCGCATCGATTACTTCATGGCCAAGGATGACGGCGCGGAACACCATGTCGCGCTGCTGCTGATTTTCGAAATCCTCGAAGTAGCCAGTCGCGCCGATCTCAAATCGGACCTTCTGCAGGAGCTGGAGCGGCAGAAGCAGGTGCTCGAATCGCTGCGCGAGAACCCGGACATCTCGGAAGAGGCGCTCGACAACGTGCTGTGGCAGATCGACCAGGCTTCGGCGCGGCTGTTCCAGGCCTCGGGCAAGGTCGGCCAGGAACTGCGCGACAACGAGTGGCTGATGAGCATCAAGCAGCGCACTGCGATCCCCGGCGGCGTCTGCGAATTTGACCTGCCCTCCTATCATTTCTGGCAGCAGCAGCATCCCGAACTGCGGCGCCACAACCTGCAGCAATGGCTGGCGCCGTTCCTGCCCACCCGGGACGGCATCTCCATCGTGCTCAGGCTTCTGCGCGAAAGCGGCAAAACCTCAAGCCAGGTCGCCCAGCAGGGCACTTACCAGCAGATGATGGCCGGCCGCGTCGCGCAGATGTTGCGCATCCGCATTGCCAGCGCCTATTCCTGCGTGCCCGAAATCAGCGCCAACAAGTATGCGCTGAACATACGCTTCACCACCCAGGAAGGCATGCAGCGGCCCAAGGCATCGGAAAACGATGTCGAATTCGAACTGACCTTCTGCAATCTCTGAACGATGGCATCAAAGCTGGTGTCCTGCCCACAGTGCGGGACCGGTGTCGAATGGAGCACGGCCAACCGCTTCCGTCCGTTCTGCTCCGAGCGCTGCAAAATGATTGACCTTGGCGCCTGGGCAACAGAGCGTTATCGCGTGCCGCTGGAAGAAACCGACCCGCAGGATTCCGTCCCGGAAGCGGACATCACGCCACGGACCAACTAGCTCAGGGCAATAACTGGCGCCAGGCCCCGCGGATCATCGCCAGGCCATGGGCACCGCTGGCCAGCGCCGCTTCGCGGCAAGCCTCGTCTATTCCACCCAGAGCAAATACCGGCATCGGCCGGCCGGCCGCCAGCGCGCGAAAGCCGGGCCAGCCCAGGGTCTTCGCGCCGGCATGGGTCGGCGTCGGCAGCACGGGACCCAGCACTGCAAAGTCGACCCCCAAGCCTGCGGCCAGCTCCAGTTCCTCCGCGTCATGGCAGGACGCGGCCACCAGCGGCAGTTGCGGACGCGCACGGGTGTCGCGCAGCTGGGCTGCCGTGAGATGCACGCCGTCGGCGCCGCAGCGCTGCGCAAGCCCGGCATCAGCGTTGATCAGCACCTGCGCTCCTGCGGCACGGGCCCGCGCGATGATTTCGGTGGCGAGGGCAGAGAATCGCTCCGCCGGCCAATCCCGCCCCCTGACCTGAAACAACCGCAGCCCCCGTGCCAGCGCGTCGTCCATCGCCGCAGCCAACTGCCGCGGCGGCGTTGCGGGCGTAAAACCGGTGATGGCATAGGTCTCGGGCAGCTTCAGCGCCGCGAGTATCGGGCCGTTCGCGGGCAGCAGCGGTGCGACATTGATGGCATCAATGCGCTGCCAGGCAAAGGCCTGCTGCTCGCGGCCCCGCAGCTCACCCCGCCAGGCGCGTACCCTGAAAAAATCCAGGCGCACCGCGGCGTGCTCGTAATCATATTCGCGGGTCAGCCAGGGATGGGCTGTGGTGATGTTGATGCCGAGCTCTTCCTGCAGTTCGCGTTTGAGCGCCAGGGCCGGCGTTTCATCCGGCTCGACTTTGCCGCCCGGAAACTCCCAGTAGCCGGCGTAGGCCTTGCCCGGGGGACGTTGCGCAAGCAGGAAACGGCCGTCGGGCCGCTGCAACACGGCAGCGACCACCGCGATGCGGCGTCGCGTTTTCAAGGCCACGCGCTTATTTGCGGCGAGGCAACCGCGAGCGGCCGGCCCAGTCGCGGGCAAACTGCCAGGCAACGCGGCCGCTGCGCGACCCGCGGGTAAGTGCCCAGTTGAGCGCAGCATGCTCGACCTCGGCGCTTTTCACATTGGGCACCCTGAAGTGGTCGAGCCAGACACGGACGATGCTCAGGTATTCGTCCTGGTCGAAGGGGTAGAACGACACCCAAAGCCCGAAACGCTCGGACAGCGAGATCTTCTCCTCGCTGGTTTCGCCGGGATGGATTTCCTCGCCGACATGCTTGTACTCGAGGTTTTCCTGCATGAACTCGGGCATCAGGTGACGTCGGTTGGACGTCGCGTAAATCAGGCAGTTTTCGGACGCTGCGGCTACCGAACCGTCGAGCACGACCTTCA
>JAJTHX010000132.1 GCA_021300125.1 Betaproteobacteria bacterium
GAAAGGCCTTGACGCCTTTCAACAGGGTCTTGGGCGCGAGACGGCGCAGCGCGGTTGGATAGCCCCTACGGTTGACAGCCTTGGCGTAGCGCGCATTTTTGTGCATTTCCTGGATGTAAAGATTCTTGCCACCAAAATGGGTCTCGGCGTGGCGATAAGCCCAGCCCAGCTTCTCGTCGAGGCGTTTCAGTGCGTTGATGAAAAACGCCGGCGTCTTGCTGATCAGGTCGCCTCTGGACTTGTAGAGCACCAACTCCCTGCCGTCAGGCTGCCTCCTGCGGGCGATACCTCCGAGCACGAACTCCGGGTAGAGCCGGTCGTAGCATTTTTCCAGATAACAGCGATCTGACATCTGGGCCATGATGTCGGCGCTGCCGAGCATTTCGCCGACTCGGCGCATTACCGGATCAGCCATTCGGATTGAGGTAGGGTCGCGCTCGTAGCCGGTAAAGTGGATAAGCACCGAGGAAGCCTGCGCGTACTGGAGTAGCCCGAGGCCCGGCAGGTAACTTCTCAGGAAGCGTGATCCGCGACTCACATGGGTCAGCGTGTATTCAGCGCCGTAGCGGTGCTTGCGGTCGCTGCGCCGCCGCAGGTAGCCGACGTCGTGGAACAGCGCGGTGACGATGCCGACGGTGAAATGCTCGGGCGACAGCGGTGCATGTTCACGCGGGTCCCGCTGGTAGCCATCCAGCAACCGCGCCATCGCCAGTGTCACGTCGAGCACATGCTGGATGTCGTGATACTCGGTGTCACAGGGGTGATAGTCCGGGTGTTTGCCGTAATACATCCGCGAAAGTTCGGCAAAGGCCCGCTCCATCGGCCGCGGGTTGCCCTTCGGAAAAAGGGCGCGGAACAGACCCGCCACGTGATCGGAAACCTCGATCGCGTCGGTGGTGCGTATCCTGTTCGTGATGTCGAAATCGCTACGGCGCATTGCTGAGAACCCCTGGTTTTCGCTGCGCTCCAACGGCTGCCTGATTTATGTCGGTGAGCTTTCATATTCTGAGACCAAAAAACGGTGGCGTCTGTGACAAATTACCGCTTGAGCCGGCAGCAGCCCTGCTCAGGCGGTCGCGGATGGCCAGCCACACTGCTTCATCCGGTGGCTGCTCGACGAGAATGGCATCGCAGCTGGCCCGGTCCAGCTCGCGCAGGCTGGCATACAACTCGTGGCCATAACCAGCCGGATCGACAGGAGCGGCTTTCCAGACCAGCCCTTTGATGAGCGGCTGCAGCGTGGTTCGCGCGAGTACGGCGACCCGCTTCCCCTGACGCGTCAGGCTGTGGGCGAGTTCGATGACCAGATCGCCTTCCATCAATAGTACCGGGGTTTGCGGCGAGTAGTGTTTTTCCAGCGTGCCGGAGACCCGCGGCGCATCGGCACCGGGCGCGGCCAACGGCGCGCCGAGCGCGGCTTCGAGCTGCTGAGGCGTGATCCAGCCGGGACGCAGCAGGCTGGGTGTCGCGCGCGAGCAGTCGACGATGGTGGATTCGATGCCGACGTCGGCCGCGCCGCCGTCGAGCACACAGGCGACGGTGTCGCCGAATTCCTCGCGCACATGCGCGGCGGTGGTGGCCGATACGCGGCCAAAACGATTGGCTGACGGCGCGGCGACACCGCCGCCGAATTCATGCAGCAGCGCCTGCGCGACCGGATGCGAAGGCACGCGGATCGCGACGGTGTCCTGGCCGCCGGTGACAGCATCGGGCACTTTCGAATTTCGTTTCAGCACCAGCGTCAGCGGGCCGGGCCAGAAATTTTTCGCCAGCGTATGCGCGAAGGGCGGAATGTCGCGCGCCCAGTTGGCGAGCTGTACGGCATCCGCGACGTGCACGATCAGCGGATGGTTCGAGGGCCGGCCCTTGGCGGCGTAGATCTTGCGCACGGCATCGGTGTTGGACGCATCGGCGCCGAGGCCATAGACGGTCTCGGTGGGGAAGGCGACGAGTTCGCCGGCTTTGAGTTGCGCGGCAGCACGGATGATATCGGTTGTTGATACAGGATGCGTCATCTTGCGAGTATCTCGCAGGACAATAAAAATATCAATAAAAACAATTACTTATATTGATCGAGTCAGCGCTCGCCGGTATTCCGGATGGCCTCGTCGAGGGAGCGGATCTGGCTGATGATGCGCAGCAGCTTCTGCCCGCAGGCCGTCAGCGCGTACTCGGTGCGCGGCGGCACTTCGGCATACACCCGCTTGTCGAGCAGGCCGTAACGCGTGAGCTTGCGCAGGCGTTCCGACAGCACCTTGGTCGAAATGCCTGCGATATGGCGTTCCAGCGCGCCGGGCCGCGAGATGCCGGAGCCCACCGCCTGCAGCACCGACACCGACCATTTGCAGCCGACCACATCCTCGAGTTGGCGGTATTCGGAGGCCGCGGACAGATTTTTTTTCGCGTTCATAGTCGCCGATTTGCACCAAAAAGTGCCCGGGTTTCCGGAAAGTGCCTGCTGTTGCCGCACGCCGCGGCGGTCCAGGATGGCGGCGTGCCTGTCGCACAAACCCATCGTCCAAGGAGACCCGCATGAAAAGCAAAGCCGTGTTTTATCACGCCGGATGCCCCGTGTGCATTGATGCCGAACGCAATGTTGCGATGGCCATCGATCCGGCGAAATACGAGGTCGAGATCGTGCACCTGGGCCAGAACAAGGCGCGGCTGAAGGAGGCCGACGCCGCCGGCGTGAAGTCGATGCCGGCGCTGGTGCTCGACGGCGCGCCCTTCCACATCAACTTCGGCGCTTCGATCGAGGCATTGCGCTGATCACTGCCCCGAAAAAACCGGCGCCTGACCCGCAGGCGCCGGCCGGCAAACTGGCCTGCGTCAGGACACGGCCAGCTTCCTGCTGCCGGCACTGGTCCTGGTCGCCAGCGTCAGTTGCAGCACGCCATCGTTGTAGGTCGCCTTCGATTTCGATTCGTCGATGTCCTGCGGCAGCGTGAAGCTGCGCGAAACACGACCGTAGTAGCGCTCGCTGCGCAAGACTTCCTCGCCCTTCTTCTGCTCGCTTTCCTTTTTGACTTCGCCCGAGATCGTGATCAAGTTGCCGTCGATCGAGACGTGGATGTCTTCCTTGTTCACGCCGGGCATCTCGGCTTTCACGGTATAGCTGTCGTCAGCCTTGCTGACATCGACCTTGATGCTCATTTTCTCCGGCAGGTCGCCGTCGAAACGCATGGGCCGCACGAGAAAGCCCTTGAACAGGTCGTCGAGGTCGGTAAACGGGTCGTAACGGGTGACATTGGCCATGGTGTTCTCCTTTCGCTGATTGTTCAGAGGAACGGCCGGTTCGCGCCGACAGGGCGCGAAAGCCCGGAACATTCTGATGCTAGGGAGCCGACCGGTGGCGGGTACTGAGCCAGATCAAAAAACCGCCACTTCCGCGGCAGATCGCGCGGGACTAGACGCGCAGGTCCAGCGGCCGGAACTGCTTGGACAGCTTCAGTCCCTGCGACTGGTAATTGGAGCCGATGTTCACGCCATAGATCTTTTCGGGCTCGCCGAGCAGGCGTTCGTAGATCAGGCGGCCGACATCCTGGCCGTGCTCCATCAGGAAGGGCACATCGTGCGAGCGCACTTCGAGCACCGCGCGTGCGCCCTTGAGGTTGTTGGCGCCGTAACCGAAGCCGGGATCGAAAAAGCCGGCGTAATGGATGCGGAACTCGCCGACCGAGGGATCGTACGGCACCATAGACGCGGCGTAACTGTTGGGGATGCGCACACGTTCGCGTGACACCAGGATGTAGAAATCATCCGGGTTCAGCACCAGCGAACGGTCTGCATTGCGCTGGATCGGCTCCCAGAAATCGAGCGGATCGTAGTGGTTGATTTTTGACAGATCAATCAAAGGCGCATGGTGCTTGGCACGGTAGCCGATGATGCCGTGGCTTGCGTCGCCTTCGAGATCGACCGACACCCACAGGCCGTTCTTGATCATCGCCGGCTGCGGGCCGTCGCTGTCGGAATACACCAGCTTCAGCGTCTGGTCGAGTTCGGTGAGCTTGGTGTCGGACGGCGGCGGATTGCCGCGGACAAAACGGATCTGGTTCAGGCGTGTGCCCTGCTGCGCGAGCACGCTGAAGGTATGCGGCATGATTTCCACATACAGCTTGCCCTTGTAACCGGCGGCCACGCCCTCAAACTCGGCGCCGGCATCAGTGATCAGCCGCGTGAAAATGTCGAGCCGCCCGGTGGAGCTTTTGGGGTTGGCGCTGCCGGCAATGTCGGCGGGCAGCTTCAATTCCTCCATCAGTTCGGCGATGTAGACGCAGCCCTTTTCCAGCACCGTCGGCTTGCTGAGATCAATCTTGTGCATCTGCAGGCGGTCGATCTTGGCCTGCACCGTCGAGGTTTTGCCGGGCAGGAAACTCGCGCGCACGCGCCAGGCCGTGGCGCCCAGGCGCAGGTCGAGGCTGGCCGGCTGCACCTGCGAGGCATCGACCCCGCCTTCGGCGCTGATGCGCCCGCCCTCGATCAGCTTGATGATGTCGCGGTCGGGCAGGATGCCCGTAGTCACCTCATGGGTCGCATGCGTGCTGTCGCGATCGCCCTCGTGGAACAGCTTGCCGGCTTCAGCGCTCATCTCAACGACCCGTCAGCAGACGTTGCGCCTCGCGGTACTTCTCCGCGGTCTTCTGCAGCACATCGGCGGGCAGCCGCGGCGCGGGCGCTTTCTTGTTCCAGGGCTGGGTTTCCAGCCAGTCGCGCACGAACTGCTTGTCGAAGCTCGGCGGGCTGATGCCGGTGCGGTATTCGGCGGCCGGCCAGAAACGCGAGGAATCCGGCGTCAGCGCCTCGTCGATCAACACCACGTTGCCGGCGTCATCGGTGCCGAATTCGAACTTGGTGTCGGCAATGATGATGCCGCGTGTCGCGGCAAATTCCGCGGCGGCCTGGTAGAGCCTGATCGAAATATCCTTCACCTTTGCCGTATGCGCGGCGCCAATGGTTTTCACAACCTCCTCGTAGCCGATGTTCTCGTCGTGCTGGC
>JAJTHX010000292.1 GCA_021300125.1 Betaproteobacteria bacterium
ATGCCGCTCCAGGCGTAAATCTCATAGTCGCGGACCTCGGCTACCTTGGCCAGCGCGTAGAGGCACACGCCCCACAGCAGCCACAGCCGCTGCGTGTGGCGTCCCGGAAATGCGGCAAGCAGGTAGGGCACAGCCAGCAGCGGCGCTGCCTGCACCCAGATGTAGATGCGCAGGTCGCCGCTGGCGAGCCACCAGCCGAGGCTGGCCGCGCCGATGGCCACCGCCACCGGCAGCAGCGGTTTCTCCAGCGCCGCGCCGAGATGCTCGCTCATCAGCGCCGTGAATAGCGCCATGAAGGCCAGCGTCATCGGCAGCCGGTCCCAGAACAGCGTCGCATCGGAGGGGGCGAGGTGGTACCAGGCCGAGCCCGCGCTGACCAGCGCAACGCCGGCAAAAAACGCCTGCCAGCTCAGCCTTGCGCCGTCGCCGCGCCGCGCTGCGAGCAGGCCGGCGATGCCCACCGCGAGAAACGCGAGGTTGCTCGCGACATTGCCGAAATTGGCGATGCCGAGGCAGCTGCGCCCATCGGCGAAGACGTGATAGCCGGGGTCCTGCGAGATCGGCCGCCCGTGCCCGATCAGCAGCCACAGCAGCGGCCCGAGCACGATCAGCAGCAGTGCGGCGAGGCGGGCAGGCGGGTGGGTGGATGGCATTGCCAAATAGTAGCCCAGCGACTAGCCCGGCGCGGCAGGACGCGTTTACCATGCCGGCTGGCTTGTTCGCGGAACTCAAGGGAGGAGCAGGGGCATGAACGACAAAACCAGAGTAGTGCTCGGCACGGCAACGCCGGGCGGGGGATTTCCGGCCTATGGCTGGCCGTATGCGGAGGTGCTCAATGCCACCGACCCGACGCTGGCGATCGAGCCGATCAACACCAAGGGCAGCGGCGAAAACGTCGGCCGCATCGACGACGGCTCGCTTGACATCGCACTCGCCACCGGTGAAGTGACCTACGAGGCGATCAACGGCATCGGCCGCGCGCCGTGCAGGAACATCCGCATCATCAACGCCACCTATTCGCAGGCGGGCATGTTCATGGTGCGCGCCGACAGCCCGTACAAAACCATCAGCGACCTCGTCGGCAAGACCGTGGTCTGGGGTGCATCGAGTTCCGGTTTTGTCGTGCTGGCGCGCTATGTGATGGACGGCCTCGGCCTCGACATCAAGAAAGACTTTGACGCGCGGCTGCTGGAGAAGGCCGGCGACGGTCCGCCGATGGTGAACAGCGGCGACGCCGCCGCGATGTGGGGCGGCGGTGTCGGCTGGCCGCCGTTCATGGCCATCGCCAAGAATCCGAAGGGCATACGCTTCATTTCACCCTCGGCGGAGGAAATCCAGCGCATCCAGGCCAAGCACGTGTTCCTGAAACAGACCACGATGCCGGCCGGCAGCTATCCGGGGCAGACCGGCCCGGTGCATTCGGTGGGGTCATGGCCCTTCGTGCTGGCGCGGGCCTCGTTGCCGGACGATGTCGCCTACCGGCTGGCGAAGGCGCTGCACACCGGCCATGCCGCGCTCGCGGCCAAGCTCGACCAGGCGGTCGAATCCACGCTCGCCAATACGCTGGCCGCAGCGCCGACCCGGGAGATGATTCATCCTGGGGTGTTGCAGTACATGAAAGAGATCGGTCTGATTTGAGGTTTGGAATCAGCCCCAATTAACCCATTGATTTAATTGAATTAATTTTTTATATCGAAATTAGCGAGTTTATTGCTCGAAGATAATTTCCCAATCCTGAGAGTGAGCAATACAAAATTATACATATAAAACAATGGGTTAGGTCTGTTTTGGCGATAACATAAAAACTTTTACCTAAACCCCGATGATCCAATGAGTCAGGTGAAGTCGGCGCTGTGGCAGAGATTCGCTGTGATATGTGTGGTTGAGGGCAACGAGGGGGCTTGATGGCAAAAGGCAGCAAACGGGTTTCCGGCGCGCCGCCTGCGGCGAAGGGCAAAGGCAAAGCGGGTACCGGCGGCGAGCCGGATGATTTCTCGCTCGAAGCGCAGGCGCTGCCGGATGATACGCTGGCACCAAAGACCAAAGCAGCGGGCCGCCGTGCATCGGGCGCAGCACGCGGCGCGGCACAGGAGGCCGCGCGGGTGCTGAGCTACCGCCACCAGGACAAGCGCAAGAACAACCCGCAGGTCGGGCTGGTCAACGAGGTCAACGACCCGCAGCAGCCGAAGACCACCTGGCGCTACGACCCGCACCTCGATCCAGCGCTGCAGTTCGACATGGCGCGCGCGCAGACCGAGAAACTGATCGACGACGCGCTGGCCAGCGGTGACGAGGCCGCGATGCGCGCCGCGCTGGAGGAACTGAAGCGCGCCGGTTCGCCCTATCTCAACTGGACCGGCAAGGCCGAGCGCACGAGCTTCGACATCGACACCGTGTCGCTGCATGTGCACGAGCGCATCGACCCGATGAGTATCCTCGCCGCGGTCAGCCGGCGCATCAAGGAAGCCAAAACCGGCAAGGCAAGCCCGGGCGCCTTCCAGCCCGGCCTGTTCGACGCCCCTTTCGAAAACCTGCCGCTGCGCGACGCCATCGACTTCTACAAGCACGAGCGCGGCTGGGCCAACCGGCTGATTGCCGGCGATTCGCTGCTGGTGATGAATTCGCTGCTGCAGAAGGAGGGCATGGCCGGTCAGCTGCAGATGATCTACATCGACCCGCCCTACGGCATCAAGTACGGCTCCAACTTCCAGCCGTTCACGAACAAGCGCGACGTCAAGGACCGCAGGGACGAGGACCTGACCCAGGAACCGGAGATGATCAAGGCCTTCCGGGATACCTGGGAACTGGGCATTCACTCGTACCTGACTTATTTGCGCGACCGGCTGTTGCTGGCGAAGGAATTGCTGAATGAATCGGGCAGCGTGTTTGTGCAGATTTCGGATGAGAACTTACACCATGCGCGGGAACTATTAGACGAAATTTTTGGCGTAGAGAACCTGGTATCGGTGATTACAGTTCGCAAAACAGGCGCAGTGAGTAGCCCAGATGCAAAGCTTAATTCGCTCGCGACAATTGGTGATTTTATTGTTTGGTACGCAAAGTCGAAGGCATCGCTAAAGTATCGGCAGCTATTTTCAGATAAAGGTGAAACTGGGGCCGCAGAATCACAGTACCGCCTAGAAGATACTGGTGGAGCATTTCAGTCGGTTTCTATTGAATCCAATGGATTTGCTGAATCATTTAACTTTCGTATTAGCCTTGGTGGGGTTGATTATTACCCCACATCGACTCGTCATTGGAGCACTACAGAAGATGGGATTTATCGTACGGCTAAAGCCGGGCGTGTTTTGAGGACTGCAACAAAGTTAAGGTTTAAGAAATATCTGGCCGACTTCCCTGTCTCGCCTATTGCAAATATATGGACTGACCTGATGGGGGCCACTGGGCTGATCTATGTTGTTCAGACTAATGAGCGAATAGTCGAGCGTTGCCTGCTAATGACCACCGACCCCGGCGATCTCGTACTGGACCCCACCTGCGGTTCCGGCACTACGGCTTTTGTCGCCGAAAAATGGGGCCGGCGCTGGATCACCTGCGACACCTCGCGCGTCGCGGTGACGCTGGCCAAGCAGCGGCTGATGACCGCGGGTTATGACTACTTCGAGTTGCGCTATCCGCATGAAGGCCTGCGCGGCGGCTTCATCTACAAGACGGTGCCGCATGTCACGCTGAAGTCGATTGCCAACAATCCGGAGATCGACGAGATTTATTCGCGGATGCATCCGGCGATTGAGGCGGCGCTGGCGGCACTGAATAAAGCCATTGAATCCGAGCCGCTGGCGGAATGGGAAGTCCCGTTCGATTTTCCGGAAGGCGAAAGCGGGGCTGCCCGCAAGGCTTTTGACGCCTTCCACGCGGCACGTCAGGCGATGCAGAACAAGATGGACGAGTCCATCGCCGCCCATGCGGACAACGAAACGCTGTACGACCAGCCGGAGAAATCCCGCACCAAACTGCGCATCACCGGGCCGTTCACGGTCGAGGCGGTGCCCTTTGCCACGGTGCTGTCACTGGACGAGGCGCAGCCGGCGCAGGAGGCGGATGTTGCCATCGCGCGCTCGGGTGAATCGCTGCGCCAGCATTCCTGGCGCGACGAGCTGCTGAAAACCGGCATCCGCGGCAAGGGTGGGCAGATGCTGAAGTTTGCCAGCCTGGAGACCTTGCCGGGCACGGCCTGCCTGCACGCCATCGGCACGCTGGATTCCGGCGAGCGCGTGGTGGTGAGTTTCGGCCCCGAGCACGCGGCGCTGGAGCAGCGCC
>JAJTHX010000311.1 GCA_021300125.1 Betaproteobacteria bacterium
ACTGCCCGTTGCGCGAACAAGGGACAATCAGGGACAACGACAGAAACGACAGCACACAGGAACGACTGGATCATGGTCAACATCACACTGCCCGACGGCTCGCTGAAAAGCTTTGAAGGACCGGTACAGGTTTCCGGGGTCGCCGCCGCGATCGGCGCCGGTCTTGCCAAGGCCGCGCTTGCCGGCCGGGTGGACGGCAAACTCGTGGACACCTCCTTCCTGATCGAGCGCGATGCCGAACTTTCGATCATCACCGACCGCAACCCCGAGGGCGTTGAGATCCTGCGCCACTCGACCGCCCATCTGCTCGCACATGCGGTCAAGGATCTTTTCCCTGAGGCGCAGGTCACGATAGGTCCCGTGATCGACGACGGCTTTTATTATGATTTCTCTTACAAGCGCCCGTTCACGCCGGAAGACCTTGCCGCGATCGAGAAGCGCATGGCCGAGATCGTGAGGCGGGACATACCGGTCCAGCGCCAGGTGATGCCGCGCAGCGAGGCGGTGAAATTCTTCTCGGACATGGGTGAAAAGTACAAGGCGGAAATCATTGCTTCGATCCCCTCCGATGAACCGATTTCACTGTACCGCCAGGACAACTTCATTGATCTGTGCCGCGGGCCCCATGTGCCGGCCACCGGCAGGCTGAAGGTGTTCAAGCTGATGAAGGTGGCGGGGGCCTACTGGCGCGGTGACTCGAAGAACGAGATGCTGCAACGGGTCTACGGCACTGCCTGGGCGAAAAAGGAAGACCAGGAGGCCTACCTGCACCGCCTCGAGGAGGCGGAGAAACGCGACCACCGCAAGCTGGGTCGCCAACTTGACCTGTTTCACATGCAGGACGAGGCGCCGGGGATGGTGTTCTGGCATGCCAATGGCTGGACCATATGGCAGGCGATCGAGCAGTACATGCGCGCCCTGCTGTCCGGGGCCGGCTATCGCGAGGTGCGAACGCCGCAGGTGATGGACCGCGTGCTGTGGGAGCGCTCCGGCCACTGGGAAAACTACCGTGAATACATGTTCACCACCGAGTCGGAGAAGCGCGATTACGCGGTAAAACCGATGAACTGCCCCGGCCATGTGCAGATTTTCAACCAGGGCGTGAAAAGCTACCGCGACCTGCCGCTGCGCATCGCCGAGTTCGGCTCATGCCACCGCAACGAGCCTTCGGGCGCGCTGCACGGCCTGATGCGGGTGCGCGGCTTCGTGCAGGACGATGCCCACATTTTCTGCACTGAAGATCAGATTCAGGCCGAGGCCAGCGATTTCATTGACCTGCTGCGCAAGGTCTATGCCGATTTCGGCTTTGACCAGATCCTGGTCAAGTTGTCGACCCGCCCTGAAAAGCGCATCGGCGAGGATGCGGTCTGGGACCGTGCCGAAGCCGCGCTGAAAGCAACCCTGGACGGCAAGGGGCTGGAGTGGGACCTCAACCCTGGAGAAGGGGCGTTTTACGGCCCGAAAATCGAGTTTTCCCTGAAGGACTCCCTGGGGCGCATCTGGCAGTGCGGAACCCTGCAGCTTGATTTCGCCTTGCCGGGGCGCCTCGGCGCGGAATATGTGGCCGAAGACAACACGCGGCGGGTGCCTGTGATGCTGCATCGGGCGGTTCTGGGGTCGCTGGAGCGTTTTATCGGCATCCTGATCGAGCACTATGCCGGGGCCATGCCCGCCTGGCTGTCTCCGGTCCAGGTGGTGGCCATGAGCATCACCGAAGCCCAATCCGCCTATGTCAACGGGGTGGTGGAGTGGCTGAAACAGCAGGGGATCCGGGCCGAGGCTGACTTGAGAAACGAGAAAATTTCCTATAAAATTCGGGAACATAGTCTCAAAAAGCTGCCCTTCCAGCTGGTCATCGGCGACAAGGAAGTGGCCGCGCAAAAGGTGGCTGTGCGATCCCGTAAAGGCGAAGATCTGGGTCAAATGACCCCGGAAGCCTTTTTGTCGCTGTTAACCGGCGAAATCACAAAGCGGGGACGCGCGGCCTGAGAGCAACGAAACTAAGGAGTCTGTCGCATAGCTCAGGAAAAAGAAGCCCGGATCAACGGTGAAATCACCGCTCCGGAAGTCAGGGTCATCGGTCCCGATGGGTCGCAGCTTGGCGTTCTCAGCATTGAAGCCGCCAATCGCGTGGCCGAAGATGCGGAACTTGACCTGGTTGAGATCGCGCCAACCGCAAATCCTCCTGTCTGCCGGGTCATGGACTACGGCAAGTTCAAATACCGGGAGAGCAAGAAACAGCACGAGGCTCGGCTCAAGCAGAAACAGATTGTGGTCAAGGAGGTCAAATTCCGCCCCGGTACTGACGAGGGTGACTACAAGATCAAGCTGCGTAACCTGACGCGTTTTCTCGAAGAGGGCGACAAGACCAAGATCACGCTGCGCTTTCGCGGGCGCGAGATGGCGCACCAGGAGTTCGGGATGCGCCTGCTGGAACGGGTCAGGGGCGACCTCGATGCACTGGGCGTAGTCGAGCAGTTCCCGAAAATGGAGGGCCGCCAGCTGGTCATGGTGCTGGCACCCAAGAAAAAGCCTGTCCCCGCAAAGGGCGGCGCAGCAAAAGTTTTGCCTCAGGCTTCAGAGAAGCCGATGGCAAAACCGGCGGCAACGCCGGAAACGGTGGCCGGAGCAGAAAACGCGACGGCCGTTGAAAAGAAGTAGTGATCGGGTTTCAAGTCCTGCATTTCGAGGCACCCGACGCTAGGCTAAAACAGGAGCAAACATGCCGAAGATGAAGAGCAAGAGCGGCGCAGCCAAGCGATTCAAAAAGCTGGGCAGCGGCGCTTTCAAGCGCAGCAGTGCAAACCTGCGCCATATCCTCACCAAGAAAAGCACCAAGCGCAAACGCCATCTGCGCGGCACGACCATGGTGCACGATTCCGACCAGCGCTCGATCCGGGCAATGCTGCCTTACTGAAAGGGGATAGACCATGCCAAGAGTCAAACGTGGCGTCATCGCCCGCAAGGCGCACAAGAAGGTCATCAAGGCCGCCAAGGGTTTCCGCGGTCGCCGTGGCAACGTATTCCGGATCGCCAACGAAGCGGTGATGCGCGCGGGGCAGTATGCCTACCGCGACCGCCGCACCAAAAAACGCGAATTCCGCGCGCTCTGGATTGCCCGCATCAATGCGGCTGCCCGCGAACACGGCATGACCTACAGCGTGTTCATGAACGGCCTCAAAAAAGCCGCGATCGAGGTTGACCGCAAGGTTCTGGCCGACATCGCAGTGGCCGACAAGCCGGCGTTCATGCGCTTTGTGGAACGCGCCAAAGCCGGCCTCGGAGCCTGAGGCCGCACGGCGCAAGCAAGGAGGCTCGTCCGAGCCTCCTTTTTTTTGGTTTCGACCGCGACTGAACCATGCAGGATCTCGATAAGCTAGTAGCCGAGGCTCTCGCCCTTTTTTCCGGCATTGATGATGCCGACGCGCTGGAGCAGGCCAAGGCGCGCTACCTCGGAAAGAGCGGCGCGCTGACGGACTTGCTCAAAAGCCTCGGCCGACTGCCCGCCAGCGAAAAGCCGGCTGCCGGGGCACGCATCAACTCGGCCAAGCAGCAGCTCGAGTTGGCGCTGAGCCAGCGCCGCGAGCAGATTGCAGCCGCTGAAATGGAAACCCGGCTGGGCAGCGAGACCATCGACGTCACGCTGCCCGGCCGCGGCAGGGAATGCGGGGGTCTGCATCCCGTTACCCGCACGATGGAGAGGATTGAGCAGCTGTTCCGTTCCATCGGGTTCGACGTCGCAGACGGCCCTGAGATCGAGACGGATTACTACAATTTCACTGCGCTAAACCA
>JAJTHX010000363.1 GCA_021300125.1 Betaproteobacteria bacterium
CGGAAATCGCAGCCCTCGTCGGCCTGCGTCACTTCGTCGAGGAACAGCTTGCGGTAGCCGCGGGTGTCTTCCGGCCGCGGCTTGGGCGCCTTCCAGGCCTTGCGACGGCGCGCGAGTTCATCGTCGCTGACCAGCAGTTCCAGCCGCCGCGCCGGCACGTCGAGGCGGATGCGGTCTCCGTTCTGCACCAGGGCCAGATTACCGCCCACCGCTGACTCCGGCGTTACGTGCAGCACAATCGCACCGAAGGCGGTGCCGCTCATGCGCGCATCGGAAATGCGGATCATGTCCCTGACGCCCTTGGCGGCCAGTTTTTTCGGGATCGGCAGATAACCGGCTTCGGGCATGCCCGGTGCACCGATCGGTCCCGCATTCTTCAGCACCAGGATGTCATCGGCCTTCACGTCAAGGTCGGGATCATCCACGCGAGCCGCCATGTCGGGCAGCGATTCGAACACCACCGCACGTCCTTCGTGGCGCACCAGGCGCTGGTCCATCGCCGCCTGCTTGATAATCGCGCCACCGGTGGCAAGGTTGCCGCGCAGCACGGCAATGCTGCCGCCGGCGAATACCGGGTCCTTGAATTCCCGCACCACCTGCTGGTCCCAGGCTGGCGGCGCCTCGGCGAGGTTCTCGCCCAGGGTTTTGCCGGTGACCGTCAGCGCCTTCAGGTTCATCTGGTGCTTGATCTCGCGCAGGATGGTGGCCAGACCGCCAGCCTTGTAGAGGTCTTCCATATAGCCCTGCCCGGTGGGCTTGAGGTCCACCAGCACCGGCGTCTCACGGCCCATGCGGTCGAAAGCATCGAGGTCGAGCTTGATGCCCATGCGCCCGGCCATCGCGGTGAGATGGACAATGGCATTGGTCGAGCCGCCGACGGCAAACAGCACGCGCAGCGCGTTCTCGAAAGCCTCCACGGTCATGATCCTGTCCGGCGTCAGGCGCTCCTTCGCGATCGCCACCGCGCGCGCGCCACTGGCTTCGGCCTGGCGCAGTCGGTCGGCCATCACTGCCGGCACGCAGGCGCCCCCGGGCAGCATCATGCCCAGCGCCTCGCTGCACAGCGCCATCGTGCTCGCGGTGCCCATCACCATGCAGGTGCCGGCCGAAGGCGCGAGCTTGTTGTTGATCTCGCCGATTTCCTGGTCGGACACCGAGCCGGCACGGTACTGGCCCCAAAAGCGGCGGCAGTCGGTGCAGGCGCCCAGGCGCTCGCCCTTGTGGTCGCCGGTGATCATCGGGCCGGTGACCAGCACGATCGAGGGCACGTTGGCACTGGCCGCACCCATCAGTAATGCCGGCACCGTCTTGTCGCAGCCGCCGATCAGCACCGCCGCGTCCACCGGCTGGCCGCGCAGCATCTCCTCGGAGTCGGTCGCCATCAGGTTGCGCAGGTACATGCTGGTCGGATGGGCGAAGGATTCGTGCAGCGTGATCACCGGAAATTCCACCGGCAGCCCGCCGGCCAGCATCACACCGCGCTTCACCGCCTCGATCAGCTCAGGCACGTTGCGGTGGCAGGCGTTGAAGCCGCTGAAGGTGTTGGTGATGCCGATGATCGGCCGGTCCAGGGCCTCATCGGTGTAGCCCATGGCCTTGATGAAGGCCTTGCGCAGGAACAGCGAAAAACCCTCGTCGCCGTAGGCGGTGAGGCCCTTGCGCATGCCGGTCTTGCGGGCCGCGGTTTTTTTGGTTGCGGTTTTCCTGGTAGCCATGGCGTTTCAGTTCTCGCTCAGAACGGGGTGCGGCACGATAGCCGAAGGCACCGAGGGCGGCAAGACGCCGCCCGCCCCTCTGCCGCTTCAGCAGCCCTTGAACACGGGTGGCCGTTTCTCGATGAAGGCGCGCAACGCCTCCTTGGTGTCCTCGGTGCCCTTGAGCTTGTTGTTCATCGTGTTCTGCAGTTCCAGCTGCTGCTCGACGTCCTGCTGCCAGGCCCGGCGCAGCGCGATCTTGGTCATCTGCACCGCAATCGGCGCCTTGCTGTTCAGTTTTGCCGCCAGCGCCATCGCCTCGTCCATCAGCTTGTCGTGGGGTACGACCTTGGTCGCCAGCCCCCAGGCCAGCGCCTGCTGCGCATCAAAAGGTTCGCCGAGGAGGCAGATTTCGGCGGCCCTGGCGTGGCCGACCAGCCGCGGCAGGTACCAGGTGGCGGTCTCGCCCATCAGCCCGCGCTCGACGAAATTGACGCCGAAATTGGCGTTTTCGCTGAGAATACGGAAATCCGCCGCGAAGGCCATGTTGCAACCGGCGCCGCGGGTGACGCCGTTGACCGCCGCAATCACCGGCTTGGTGATCTGGCTGAAGCCGATCGCGTAGTAGTACTTCATGTCAAACAGCGGCTGCGGCGCGGTGCCGCCGGCGCCAGCCTTCTCCGCCTCGGCGCGCGCCTTCAGGTCGGCGCCGGAGCAGAAGCCGCGGCCGTTGCCGGTGACCACCAGCGTCCAGATGTCCGCGTCGGCCTCGGCCTGGCGCAGCACCTGCTCGACTTCGTTGCGCATTGCGATGTCGATGGCGTTGAGCCGCTCCGGCCGGTTGAGGCGCAGCACGCCGACATGGTCACGCACTTCCCACTGGATCGCCTGGTACATCACGTTGCCTTTCCTGGAAGGATTGAACGGAATCATCCGATGCAACGGTGCCGTTGGCCCGCATCGCCTGACGCGATGTGGAATGGCACGGCGCCGCATCCGGAGAAGAATAAATCACGCGCTTTGTCAAGGCCAGCAGAGGCCCGGGGCTGTCGCGAAACAGCCGTGACAAGGTATGCAAAAACAATATCTTGCAAAGCCCGTTGAAAGTCAATTCGAAAGACTTTGCAGGCGCCGTGTCGGGGCGCATACTGCTCGCCAAATTTCCCGGCCACCCTGCGCAGCAACACGCCCAAACCTTCAGAAAAGAAAGTTCAACACGACATGAACAATCCGGTCCTTGGCAGCACCACCACCCTTCCCGAGCAGGAAATCAGCCGCGACACCCTCCTCGAGAAATACGCCAAGGGCAAGGAAAGCAGCATCGCTGACGTGCGTCGCCGCGTCGCCCGGGCGCTGGCCAAGGTCGAGGCCGAGGACCAGCGCGCGCTGTGGGAAAAACGTTTCCTGCAGGCGCAGGAAGACGGCTTCATCCCGGCCGGCCGCATCAACTCCGC
>JAJTHX010000270.1 GCA_021300125.1 Betaproteobacteria bacterium
CCGGCCGCTGCTGCGGCCTGAACCGCATCCGGCGCTGCATCCCGGAAAGTCTGCGCGGATCATGGTCGACGGCCGGGAGCAGGGGTGGATCGGGGAGCTGCATCCCCGCTGGCAGCGTAAATACGGGCTGCCAGCGGCCCCCATACTGCTCGAAGTCGAGCTGGAAGCCCTGCAGGAATCCGGCCTGCCGTCGTTCCGCGAGATCCCGCGCTTTCCGGCCATCCGCCGCGATCTGGCCGCGGAATTCGACCAAGGCCTCGATTTTGACGTCATTCAGGCCGAACTCTGGCGCGATGCCCCGCCCATTTTGCGCGACCTGAAAGTCTTCGATTTGTACTGCGGCCAAGGGGTGGAAAAAGGGAAAAAAAGTCTTGCATTCAGTGTGTTATTGCAGGATACTGAAAAAACCTTGACCGACGCGGATGCCGAAAAAGCGGTCGCCGAACTGCGCCGGATCCTGCAACAAAAGTTTAACGCGAAGCTTCGTTGAGAGGGGACAACATGACGTTAACCAAAGCCGAACTCGCCGACCTGCTGTTCGAAAAAGTAGGGTTCAACAAGCGCGAGGCCAAGGATATGGTCGAGTCTTTTTTCGACGAGGTCCGTGCAGCGCTTGAGAACGGCCGCGGTGTAAAGCTCTCCGGCTTTGGCAATTTCCAGCTTCGCGACAAACCGCAACGCCCCGGCCGGAATCCAAAAACCGGCGAGGAAATCCCCATTTCCGCACGTCGTGTGGTCACTTTCCACGCCTCGCAGAAACTCAAGTCCATGGTGGAACAGCATTTCCATGGAAGCCAGCGGAAGCCTTAAAGTCCAGCTTCCGCCGATCCCGGCCAAACGTTATTTCACGATCGGTGAGGTCAGCGAGCTGTGTGGCGTCAAGCCGCACGTGCTGCGTTACTGGGAGCAGGAATTCACACAGCTGCGGCCCGTCAAGCGCCGCGGCAACCGTCGTTATTACCAGCACCACGAAGTGCTGCTGATCCGGCGCATCCGGGAACTTCTCTACGATCAGGGCTTCACCATCAGCGGCGCCCGTAACCGCCTGGACGAACTGTCCAACGAACCGTCTGCACGGCCTGCCCGTGGCAGCACCGTCTCCCAGTCAGGCAAGCCCGGCTTGGGCCGGCTTCGCCAGGAACTGAAATCCCTGATCGAACAGCTGCGTGCCTGACGTCTGACGCGACTGCGGTTATAATGCTACCCTCGGGGCGTAGCGCAGCCTGGTAGCGTACCTGCATGGGGTGCAGGTGGTCGGAGGTTCAAATCCTCTCGCCCCGACCAGATTCTCCCTGCGGCGCAGCCCATATGCGCGTCGCACCCCGCCTGAGATCATGAGCCATTCCTTCAAGCTTGCCTGCCTGCAGATGAACAGCGGCAGCGATCTCGCCGCCAACCTCTCCACCCTTGAACAGATGGTTGCCGCTGCAGCGGCAGAAGGCGCTCGCTTGGTGATGGCGCCTGAATATGCCCTGTTGATGGACGGCAGCGGCCGCGTCATGCGTGACGGGGCGTTGCCGGCCGATGGCGGAGACCCGCTGCTGCGGCTGCAGGCCCTGGCGGCCCGTCTCAAAGTCTGGCTGCTGCCGGGGACGCTGACGCTGCAGGCTGGTGAAGGCCGAATGGTCAATCGCTCCTGCCTGATTGACGACAGGGGCAACATTGTCGCGAGCTACGACAAGATTCACATGTTCGATGTCACACTGCCCGACGGCAAAGTCATTCGCGAATCCTCTGCATTCCAGGCAGGGGAACGTGCAGTGATCGCGCAGACCCCCTGGGGCTTGCTGGGCATGAGCATTTGCTACGACCTTCGTTTTCCGCAGCTCTACCGGCAACTGGCCAGGGCCGGCGCCCAGTTCCTCTCGATCCCTTCATCTTTTCAGCGCCAGACGGGCAGGGCTCACTGGCATACCTTGCTGCGCGCGCGTGCAATCGAAAACGCGGCATATGTTTTTGCGCCAGCCATGTGTGGGGAGCATGGTGGTGGCCGCCAAACCTATGGCCATGCGCTGATCGTGGATCCCTGGGGTGAGATATTGGCCGACGGCGGAGAAGAACCCGGCATTGTTTATGCCGATATCGATGCCTTGCGCGTGGCCAGAATACGCTCAATGATGCCTTGCTTGGAACACGATCGTACATTTAGTGCGCCAGAAATAATCAAAAATAATCAATGATTTAGATTGTCAAACGGCGCAGCAGAGGCCATCAGGGACAACCCGGCATTGCAGGCGGCGCGACGGCAAGCCGAAATCCATGCTGCCGAGGCGCCGTTATGGCCTGCTGCGCCCGCTCGCCGTGTGGGTGCTGAGGCGGTTATGATGGCAAGTTGAAGGCGATATTCCGGACATTCCCCGCGCGGTTGTCGCCGTCGCGCCGCATTCCTCCATCTGGGATTTCAACATCGGCGCTTCGCTGATGCTCGTGCTCGGCCTTCGCGTGTCTTTTGTAGCGAAACAGTCGCTGTTCTGGTGGCCTTTGGGCAATCTGCTGCGCTGGCTGGTCGGCATACCGGTAAACCGCGCGCAGCCGGAAGGCATCACAGAAACACTCGCCGCTGAATACCAGCGCCAGGAACGCTTGTGGCTGGCGATCACCCCCGAAGGCATACGCAGCGCCGGTGCCCGTTTCAAGTCGGGCGTCCATCGTGTCGCAGAGGCGGCGGGAGTGCCGATCCTGCCGGTACGTTTCAACTATCGCCGACGCGCACTTGGTTTTTTTTCGCCGCATCAGCCTCACGCAGACGCCGCAGCCGGTGTCGATGCCGTGCGCCGGATGCTGCTGTTCTAGGGCGAACGGCGCGATGCGGCACGCAGGTCAGTAGGACTTGGGCAGTCCGAGCACGCGCTCGGCGATGTGGCAGAGGATCAGTTGGGAACTCACCGGCGCGATGCGTGGAATCATAGCCTCGCGCATATAGCGTTCGACATGGAATTCCTTGGCATAACCCATGCCGCCATGGGTGAGTACCGCGGTTTCGCAGGCCCTAAAGCCCGCTTCACCGGCAAAAAACTTGGCAGCATTGGCCTCGGCACCGCAGGACTTGCCGGCATCGTAGAGTGACGCCGCGCGCCAGGTGAGCAGGGCGGCCGCCTCGAGTTCAATCCAGCGCTGCGCGAGGGGATGCTGGATGCCCTGGTTCTGCCCGATCGGCCGGTCGAACACGACACGCTCGCCAGCGTAACGTGCCGCCCGCTTCAGGGCGGCACGGCCCAGGCCCGTAGCTTCGGCAGCCACCAGTATGCGTTCCGGATTCAGGCCGTCGAGGATGTAGCGGAAACCCTGGCCCTCGCCGCCGATGCGGTCGGCGGCAGAAACGCGCATGCCGTCGATGAAGACCTGATTCGAATCGACCGCCTTGCGCCCCATTTTGTCGATGGCTCGGGCCTCGAAGCGGGCTCGGTCGATGTCGGCATAGAACAGGGTCAACCCTTCCGTAGGCTTGCTGCAGGCCTCGATCGGCGTGGTGCGCGCGAGCAAAAGGATCTTGTTGGCCACTTGCGCGGTAGAAATCCAGACTTTCTGCCCGGTGATGACATAGTGGCCGCCATCGCGCACAGCGCGCGTTGCAAGGCGGGTCGTGTTGAGGCCGGCGCCCGGCTCGGTGACACCAAAGCAGGCCTTGTCGCGGCCTGCAATCAGTGGCGGCAGCCAGCGCGACTTCTGCTCGTCGCTGGCATACACCACCACCGGGTGCAGTCCGAAGATATTCATGTGCACGGCGGAGGCGCCGGAAAAGCCGGCGCCGGAGGCGGCGATGGTTTCCATCATCAGCGCGGCCTCGGTGATGCCAAGACCGCTGCCGCCATACTGCTCGGGCATCGCGATTCCTAGCCAGCCGTCTGCGGCAATCGCCGCATGAAAGTCATGCGGAAAACCGCCGTCGCAGTCGAGCTTCAGCCAGTAGTCATCGCCAAAGCGTGCGCAGATGCGTCCGACCGCATCACGGATCGCGCGCTGGTCCGCAGAGAATTCGAAGTCCATCGAATCAGTCCGGCAGCCGCGTCACACCATCCGCGGCCAGCGCGCGGATGTCTTCGTCGCTGTACCCCGCCGCGCGCAGCACCCCGGGCCCGTTTTCACCCAGCCGCGGCGTCGGACGCTGCGGTGAAGGGGGCGTGCGCGACCACTGCGTTGCTGCCGCAGTGGTGCGCAGGCCACCCTCGCTCGGATGCCGCTCACTTCGGATGAAACCGCTGGCATTGAGGTGGGGATCATCGATCACCGCGTCAATCGAGTTCATCGGCGCGCAGGGAATGTCGGCTTCAGCCAGGGCCTGCAGCCATTCTCCGGTGCTGCGCTTGAGCATCTCGCCTGCAACGAAGGCATTGGCCTCGGCAATGCGGGCCGAGCGGTTCTCGTGGCTGTTGAAGCGCGGATCGTCGCGGAACAGGTCCTCGCGGCCAATCAGCCGGAAAAACGCCTCCCACTGCTTGTCGTTGTACATGAGCACGCAGACATAGCTGTCACGGGTGCGGAAGGGGCGGCGCTCCGGCGCAAGCACGCGGGCATAACCGGGGCCGCCCAGCGGCGGCTCGAAGCCACGTCCGGCAAAATGATCGCCAAGGATCATCTGGCTCATGCATTCGAACATCGGCACTTCGACAGCCTGGCCCTTCCCGCTTTTTTCGCGTTCGTAAAGTGCGGTGGTGACGGCATAGGCCGCATGCAGGCCGACGATGCGGTCGGCCAGCGTGGCCGGTATGTAGCGCGGTTCGGCAGCCCCGGACTGCTGCAGCAGCCAGGGTAGGCCGGTCATGCCCTGAATCAGGTCGTCATAGGCAGGACGCGCGGCATAAGGGCCTGTTTGGCCGTAACCGTAGGCCCCGACATAGATGATGCGGGGGTTGGCAGCGGCGACATCGCCATAGCCGAGCCGCAGGCGCTGCATCGCCTGCGGCCGGATGTTGTAAATCAGAACATCGGCTTTTGCCGCGATGCGCAGAAGCGCGTCCCGGCCGGCATTTTTCTTGAGATCAAGCACCACGCTTTTCTTGTTGCGGTTCAGGTGCATGAACATGTGGCCCATGCCCCGGTTGCGCATCGGCCCGACGTGACGCACATTGTCACCGCCCGGCGCCTCGACCTTGATCACCTCGGCGCCAAGGTCGCCGAGGATCTGGGTCGCATAGGGGCCCATCACCACTGTGGTCAGGTCGACCACGGTGACCCCGGCAAGCGGTCCGGCCATCCGGTCAGCGGCGAAGGTTTTTCGGAAATGTACAGCCCTTGGCGCGCAGGGCCTCGTCCACCCAGGCACGGTCGAGTTTCCTGCCGCCGCGGATGGCCTTGAGCATGTCGGACTCCTTCTTCTCCTGCTGCTTGGCGAGCTTCAGGGTTTCTTCGATCATGTCCCGCGGAATAGCCACCAGTCCGTCATCGTCGCCTACGATGATGTCGCCGGGGTTGACCACGGCTTCGCCGATCACCACCGGCACATTCATTTCACCCGGGCCGTTTTTGTAGGGGCCGCGATGGGTAATGCCGCGTGCATACACCGGAAAATTCGACTGTGCCAGCGCATCGGCGTCGCGGATCGCACCGTCGATGACCATGCCTGCGGCCCCATTGCGCTCGGCGATGGCTGACATGATCTCGCCGATGATGGCCTGGGTGCAGATGCCGCCGGCATCAACCACGATGACATCGCCGGGGCGGCAGATGTCGATGGCCTTGTGCACCATGAGGTTATCCCCGGGCCCGACCTTGACCGTCAGCGCGGTACCGACCATGCGGCCACCGCTGTGGCAGGGGAAAAGTTCCGGCCCGATGGCATGAAGCCGGTTCATGTTGTCACTCAGATGCGCGGTCGCGGTCTTGCGCAAGGTGGCAATGATCTTGGCTGAAGGTTGCGGAGCGAAAGGCAGGATGCGGAAGCCGACGGGAGCCATGGTGAAAAGTCCTGTGTTGAAAAGGCCTTAATCCTAGCATCGCTGCCGGTCCGCCAGCACCTGCATGGTAAAATGACAGTGTTTGCGATGCCGGGAAAGACCTGCGGTCCGGCATCGCAAGCCGCCCCTGGCGGCACTTGAGCGAACACAGAAACCACAATCCACTGATCCCGGCAACGCGTGCGCATCCTGCTCAGCAACGATGACGGCTATTTCGCCCCCGGGCTTGCCGCGCTCGAGCGGGCACTGTCGCCCCTGGGCACCGTCACCGTGGTGGCACCCGAGCGCGACCGCAGCGGCGCCAGCAACTCGCTCACCCTCGATCGCCCGCTCTCTGTCCGGCGTGCCGCCAACGGCTATTTCTATGTCAACGGCACGCCGACCGACTGCGTGCACCTTGCGGTCACCGGACTGCTGGAAGTCCTGCCGGACATCGTGGTCTCCGGCATCAACGACGGCGCCAATATGGGTGATGACACCATTTATTCCGGCACCGTCGCTGCAGCAACCGAGGGCTTCCTGCTCGGTATCCCCTCGCTGGCGGTGTCGCTGGTTGCCGGAGAAGGGGCGCATTTCGACACCGCGGGCCGCGTTGCGGCCGACCTCGTTGCGCGTTTCGCGCGCGAGCGTTTCTCCGAACCGGTGCTGCTCAACGTCAACGTGCCGGATCTGCCCCACGAGCAGGTATGCGGCCAGCGGGTGACTCGCCTCGGCAAGCGCCACAAGGCCGAGCCAGTGGTGAAATCGAGCAATCCGCGCGGCCAGACCGTGTATTGGGTGGGTGCGGCAGGCCAGGCACAGGATGCCGGAGAAGGCACCGATTTCCATGCCGCCGCCAACGGCTGGGTATCACTGACGCCACTGCAGATGGATCTCACCCGTTTCTCGCAAATGGATCGCATCCAGCGCTGGCTCGGGGCGGCGCAGACAAAATGAACACCGCCGGCATCGGCATGACCTCCCAGCGCACGCGCATGCGCATGATTGAGCGCCTGCGCGGCGAGGGCATCCTTGACGAAGTCATCCTGGCAGCGATGGGCGAGGTGCCGCGGCATATTTTTGTCGATGAAGCCCTGGCAAGCCGCGCCTACGAGGACATGGCGCTGCCGCTCGGTTTCGGGCAGACCATCTCCAGCCCCTACACCGTGGCACGCATGCTTGAGTTGCTGCGCGAGGGTGCGACTTTGGTGCGGGTGCTCGAGATCGGCACTGGCTGCGGCTATCAGGCAGCGGTACTCTCGCGACTGGCCAAAGAAGTGTATTCCCTGGAGCGGCTGGCGCCGCTGCTGACCAAGGCGCGCCGCCATCTGCGCGAGGCCCGCGCGCACAATGTGCGCGTGCGTACTGCTGATGGCCAGCATGGCTGGGCCGAGCACGCGCCCTATGACGGCATCGTTGTCGCCGCGGCGGCAACGCATGTCCCCGAAGCACTGCTGGAACAGCTGGCTTTGGGTGGTAAGATCATCATTCCATTCATGCACCAGGGCAGGCAGTCCCTTCATGTCATCGAACGCACTGCACAGGGTTATGTCGATCGCAAGGTGGAAGATGCCCGTTTCGTGCCGCTGCTGCCCGGGCTGGGCTGATATCCGGGCGGGGCTTCCAGCTGCCACCCTCGCGCTGCTCGTGCTCGGCGGTTGCGCCGCGCCCAAGCCCGCCCCCGTGATCGACCGCCTGCCGCAAGTACCTGCAGCCAAGCCTGCAGCCAAGCCGCCTGCAGCGGCTGCCGTGAAACCCGGTGTCCCACAAGCCGACCAGCCGCGCGCTGAAACCTACACGGTACGCGCCGGAGACACCCTGTTCTCCATTTCGCTAGAGTTCGGTTTCGATTACAGGGAAGTTGCAGCCTGGAACAACCTCAACGATCCATCCCGCATCTTCGTCGGCCAGGTCCTGCGCATGACACCGCCGCGTGCGGTAGCCACGGCGCCGCTGCGCAGCCCCGGCGGCAGCATCGACAGCCAGGCGCTCGATGCCGCCGGCAAGCCGCCCGCCTCAGCAAGCGGTGCACGCGGCGAACCGCGCGGGCTGCGTGTGCCCTACAGTGACCAGGCCTTCGCGCAGATGTCAGGACTCAAACCCGAGCCCGCATCAGTGGCCAAAGCGGACGCCAAGCCGGAACCGAAACCGCCTGCGGCCGAGGCCAAGGCCATACCGCCCGGTGATGAAGTGGACTGGATGTGGCCGACCACCGGCAAGTTGATTGCCACCTTCAATGACAGCACCAGCAAAGGCATCGGAATTGCCGGCAAGGCCGGACAGCCCGTGCTTGCCGCGGGCCCCGGCCTGGTCATTTTCAGCGGCACCGGTATACGCGGCCTGGGCCGCCTCATTGTGATCAAGCACAATGAGCGCTTTCTCAGCGTTTACGCTCACAACCGCGAGTTGCTGGTGAAGGAAGGGCAGAACGTTACCCGCGGGCAACGCATCGCCGAAATGGGCGACAGTGATACCGATCAGGTCAAACTCCATTTCGAGATCCGCCGCTTGGGCAGGCCGGTCGATCCGATCAGCCTGCTGCCCCCAGGCTGATCTTCTCAACTCATTGTTTTAATATATTATTTTCTGATCTGCTGGCGCAGCCGCTGCAATGCCTGCAGGCTGCGATCGCCGCCGTATCGGATGGCTACATACTGCGATGTCACCCGTCTCAGCCAGTCGGCAAGGTCGGGGCGCAACGCCGCCGCCCTTTCGGCAAAGGCAGCCGGACCCTCGGCGGGGCCGGCCACCACGCCCAGACGGGCCAGCCTGCGGCGGAAGCGGTCGTAGAGCGCGCGCGCCGCATCGACGCGTCCCGGTCGCAGCTCCCTCAGCACCAGCAAGGCGCCCACGAGGAGGGCAAGGCCGGCAGTTGTCACCAGCAGTGCGGCCAGCGCCTGCCAGGTGGCATCGCTGAAGCCCAGTCTGGACAGGAAACGTCGCTGACGATCGGGGTTGTAGCCGAGTACCCATTGGTTCCAGGTGTACGTAATCAAATCCAAGGTCAGGCGCAGCCGCTGAAGGGCGGCATAGTCGCCACGCACGAAGATCGGCAGCGGGTCCGTGCTCGGCAGGGCTGAAGCAATGCCGCGCTCGACCCGGGCCGGAGAAACTGCAGCGGTCGGATCGACCCGCACCCAGCCTGCATCCTTCACCCATACCTCGGCCCAGGCGTGGGCATCCGCCTGCCGTATCAGGACATATTCGCCGACTGGGTTGATCTGCCCGCCCTGGTAACCGGTAACCACGCGGGCAGGGATACCCGCGGCCCGCATCAGCACGGTGAATGCGGAAGAGTAGTGTTCACAGAAGCCGCGGCGGATGTCGAAGAGGAATTCGTCCACCGCGTGCTGGCCCAGCAACGGAGGAGTCAGCGTGTAGACATAGTTTTCATTGCGGAACGCCTGCAGCACAGCGGCCACCAGCTGTCGATCGTCGCTGTAGCGACGGCGCAGTTCCGACGCCAGCCTCATCGTGCGCGGGTTATAGCCCGCAGGCAGCTGGAGGGCTCGCTGCAGCAATGCAGGACTGTCGTCGCCGCCGTAGGCGGGCTGCAGGCGCGAGCTCATGTCGTAGCGCATGCGGGCGAGCACCGGTGTCGGGCTGAGCAGCTGCATGTCCCGGGTGAGATAGGAACGCGGCGGGCGCAGGGTCGGCATTTCCAGCGCGAACAGCCATCGCTTGTTGTGCGGCTCCAGTGTCACCGTGTAATCGATGGTGGGCCCTTCGCTTTCCGGTACCTCGTTGAGATTGGAAACGAAACGCGGTGCGGTCCAAGTCTGGCCATCGTAATCCCAAAGCACCGGGCCGCGCCAGTACATGGCCGGTGCCTCGGGTATGCGTCCACGGAACTCGGCACGGAAAGCCACGGCATCGGACTGGATCAGGCTGTTGAGGCTGCCTGGGCTCATGTTGTCCGAAAGCCCGGTGAGGCCAGCATAGGCATCGTGCGGCAAACCCCAAAGCGGTCCCTGCAACCTGGGGAAGAGCAGGAAAAGCACCAGCATCAGCGGCAGGGCCTGCAGCAGGA
>JAJTHX010000228.1 GCA_021300125.1 Betaproteobacteria bacterium
CCAGTTGCGGCTGCAGCACCCGCTGCAGGTCGGCCACGGCAAGGCTCACCAGAAAACCGCGGCTGCCGCCGTTGATGTAAATGCGCGCCAACTCCGCCACCGTGCACTGCAGGTACACCGGCATCGCCTTGCGCGTGCCGAAGGGCGAAGTGCCGCCAACGCGATAGCCCGAATGGCGCTCCGCCACCTCCGGCTTGCAGCGCTCGATTTTCTTGACGCCGAGCTGGCGCGCCAGCGCCTTGGTCGAGACCTCGCGGTCGCCGTGCATCAGCACGATGCAGGGTTTCGCCGCCTCGTCCTGCATCACCAGCGTCTTGATCGCGCAGTGCTCGTCCACGCCGAGCTCGCGCGCCGACACCGCGGTGCCGCCGCGTTCTTCGTAGGTGTAGAAATGCGGGGTGAACTCCACCTTCGCCGCGCGCAGCGCGAGCACGGCCGGGGTCGAAGGCATGCGCGGCGCAGTCATCGTGCAATCATCCGGCGCTTATTTGCCCGTGAGCAGGCGGCACAGGCTGTAGAGCATGCCCGCGGTGGCGCCCCAGATGTAACGCCCCTCGTATGGAATCGCCAGGTAATGGCGGTGGCGGCCGTTGAAGCGGTATTCGCGGCGCTGGTAATTCGCCGGCTCCAGAAAATGCGCGAGCGGCGCCTCGAAAATCTCCGCCACCTCGAAGTCATCGGGCTTTAGCTCGAACGGCGGCTCCACCCAGCCCACCACCGGCACGATGCGGAAACCCGAGGGAATCTCGTAGCCGGGCAGCCGCCCGAGCAGCGCGATGCGCTCGCGCGTGAGGCCGATCTCCTCTTCGGTCTCGCGCAGCGCCGTGTGTTCGCGATCCGGATCGTCCGGCTCGACGCGCCCGCCGGGAAAACTGATCTGCCCGGCATGGTCGCGCAGGTGCGCGGTGCGCTGGGTCAGCAACAGCTGCACGCCCTGTGGCCGGTTCACCAGCGGCACCAGCACCGCGGCCTCGGTGACCTTGGTGCCCTCGCGCAGCGAGATCACATGCAGGTCGTTTTCCTCGTGCGGCGGCGCGGGACGCGCGAGGCCGGCGCGGATGTCCTCAAGACTCAATACAGGTCCGGCTGATCCGGCAATGGCCTGCTGCGGTATGGGCATGATGCGGAAATTCTACCCGCAAGCCCGGGCTGGTTGAGACTCAAAGTGCCTGATGCGGATTCATGCATCCCCGTCGCTGCAGGCGAAACCCTGCACTGGTCCGGCAAGCACCGGGCTTCGACGGATAGGCTGGCGCAGGCAGACAGGAGCCACGCCGACAACTGATTTTTTGGTTCGGCAGCAACCCCGATGGGCTGAAGGGCGTTTTTTGCAGAATGTCCCGGGGCAGCGCCCGGTCATATGCAGGCCGCATTGACGCCGCCCGCATGCCGGTGACTACCCTGTGCCGGCTGTCGTCGCCGCCGTATCCACCACGGCCTCAGCGATGGCGCCCATCAGCACCTCCGCCCCAATCGGCTTGTGCAGGATCCGGTAGCCGCTGGACGTGGCCTCCTGGATGCGCTCCGGCGAGGTGTCGCCGGTGATGATGATTGCGGGCACCGGATGCGGCAGCCGGGCATTCACCTGCCGGATCGCATCAGCCCCCGTGACCCCGCTCTCCAGGCGAAAGTCGGCCAGTATCAATCCGATGCGTTCATCCTTGCGCGCGGCGATGGCAAGCGCCTCGGAGACGGTGCGCGCCATCAGCACCCGATGACCCCGGCCCCGCAACAGCTCCGCAGTCGCCTCCAGCACGGCCTGCTGGTCATCGATCAGCAGGATGCCCAGTGCTACCGGCACATTGTGAGGACCCTCTGCCGTGGCCGGGGTCCACACAGGCACCGCCTCCGCGCGCCTGAGCAGGATGGAAAACACCGATCCATGGCCGGGATTCGACCGTACCTCAACCCCGGCGTCCATCAGGCCTGCGGCGCGTTTGACAATGGACAAACCCAGTCCCAGGCCCTGCTCCTGGCTGCGCACAACATCCCCGACCTGGTAGAACTCCCGGAAAATATGCTGAATCTGCTGCGCATCAATGCCAATGCCGGTATCCCACACCTGCAGCGCAATCGATGATCCACGCCTTCGACAGCCGACCAGGAGCCCGCCCCGCGCCGTGTAACGCAGTGCGTTTTCGACCAGATTACCCAGCGCGCGCTTGAGCAGGATAGGGTCGGCATACACCCAGAGGTGCGTTCTGGCCAAGCGCAGGCGCAATCCCCTGTCACGGGCCATCGCCGCGAATCCGTGCCTGACCTCGTCAAACACCTCCGCCAGCGCAACGGGCCGCATCCGGACCTCCACGGTACCGGACTCGAGGCGCGAAATATCGAGCAGGCCACTCAACAGGGCGCCAAGGCTGTGCAACGAGGCCTGGATGCGGCTGGTCAGCGTGGCCAGTGCCTCGCGGTCCGGTTGCGGCTGCCGGCCCAGAAGGCTCAAGGATGCGGCAAACAGCCCCAGGGCATGGATGGGCTGGCGCAGATCGTGGCTGGCCGCGGCAAGGAAACGTGATTTCGCCTGGTTGGCCGACTCGGCACGCTCCTTTTCCTGCTGCAGCTGTTCGATCAGTCCCAGATTTTCGAAACGCAGCATCACCGATGAACGGATGGTTTTCCAGATGACCTGGCTGTAATACAGATTGACGCCCAGCAGGCAGATCGCCAGCAGCCCCAGCACCTGGAACAGTTCGCCGCCGATCATCAGCATGCGCGTAACGAATGGCACCACCGCCAGCACCGCAAACGCGTAATAGGCGGGTGGGAAAGCCGACAGGGAGGCCACCGAACCGCCGGTCATCCCCGCCAGCACGAATCCGACCAGCACAATGGTCACCAGCTGGTCCGGCTGCAGGAACAGCAGGCTGATCGCGCCCCACAACAATCCCGACAGCCCGGAGAACACTGTCGCCAGCCACGCCCAGCGCAACGCCAGCGCAAGCGGTGGCGGCCGCCGCAGGTAACGCAACATCACGGCGATCCGCACAAACGTCAGCAGAAACACCGCCAGCAGCCAGCCCGCGAGCAGATCGTGTTCGGCACGGCCCCATAGCATCCAGGCGAAGATCAGGGAAACCGCCAGGTTGCCGAACACGATCGGCCTGAACTGGCGAAACAGCACGGCCACCATTTCCGCCTGCACGGCTGCGGTCGGGCCGCTGCGGGCGGGATTGTGTCCCGTGTCGGCTGCGATTTTTCTGGCTGTGCTGTTCACACCCGGCAGTGTATATGATGGCATCCGTGAAACCGCCCCGCCGCCCATGCCCCCCGTCAGCGTCCTGATTGCAGAAGACCACGCCCTCGTGCGCGAGGGCCTGAAACTGCTGCTGTCGCTCAACCCCGCCCTGCAGATCCTCGGCGACACCGGAAACGGCGCCGATGTGCTGGCACTGGTATCCCGGCTGCGCCCTGACCTGCTGCTCCTCGACCTCGACCTTCCCAACGGTCACGGCGCCGACATCGCGCGTGAGGTCAAGAACGGTTTTCCGGCCACCAAAATCCTGATCCTGACCGGCATCCTCGAGCCTGCCGCGATCCGGCGCGCGCTGGCGGCCGGCGCCGATGGCTACGTGGTCAAGCACGAGAACAGCGAAGAGCTGCAACGCGCGATCCCGGCGGTGATCAGCGGACAGTGCTACATCAGCCCGGCGGTCGCGGAGCTTGTCGATACCGGCGTCCCGCCGCCGGCGGGGCTGACGCCGCGCCAGCTCGACATCATTGCCCATCTGGTTCGCGGCAAGTCGAGCCAGCAGATCGCCGCCACGCTGGCGCTGAGCGTGCACACCGTGCGCACCCACCGCCAGAACATCATGGAAAAGCTGGGCCTGCACAACACCGCCGAGCTCACGGCCTGGGCGATGCGAAACCTGCCCCCGGGGGCGCTGCGGGAGGGCTGACTCTTCCCGCGCCGCCATACTGCATTTGCAGTATGGCGTTACCCGCGCCTTGCGACGAAACTCGAAGCGTCTATGGGCACCATCGCCGCCGCGCGTTGGTGATGCCTCATCACGATATCGGGAACGCCGCCATGCACAACAAACCACCGCTGCTCTCACCCCTGGCCCTTGCCGTTGCCTGCGCGCTGGGCCCCGCGCCGTTGCTGGCCAATCCGAGCGGGCCGCAGGTCGTCTCCGGATCGGTATCGATCAACGCCGCGCCGGGCGTGACCACGATCAACCAGAGCAGCCACCGCGCCATCGTCAACTGGCAGTCGTTCTCGATCCAGCCCGGCGAGACCACCCGCTTCAACCAGCCTTCCTCCAGCGCGGCCATCCTCAACCGCGTGGTCGGCGGCAATCCCTCGCAGCTGCTCGGCAACCTCAGCGCCAACGGCCAGGTGTTCCTGATCAACCCCAACGGCGTGCTGGTCGGTGCCGGCGCCACCATCCACACCG
>JAJTHX010000360.1 GCA_021300125.1 Betaproteobacteria bacterium
AAACAATGGTTTATAATATGACCATTATCCCGCACAAGCCATCCGAAACACCCCACCCATGTCCTCCCCGCCCGACATTCCGCCCGGCCGCTACCGCCACTACAAGGGCCGGGAATACGAAGTGATCGGCATGGCCAGCCATTCCGAGACGCTGGAACCGATGGTGGTCTATCGCAAGCTCTATGATGACGGCGGCCTGTGGGTGCGCCCCGCCCCGATGTTCACTGAAACCGTGATCATCGACGGCAGGCCGCAACCGCGTTTCAGCCGGCTGGCCTGAAGCCATGACCATCAACTGGTTTCCCGGCCACATGGCCGTCGCCCTCGAGAAGATCGAAAAGGCGATGGCAGACCACGATCTGGTGATCGAGGTGCTTGATGCGCGCTGCCCGCAGGCCAGCGCCAATCCACTGGTCGCCTCGCTGCGCATGGCGCGCCAGCGTCCGGTGCTCAAACTGCTGAACAAGGCCGACGCGGCCGATGCCGCGGTCACCGCGCGGTGGATCACCCACTTCGAGGCGCAGTCCGGCGTGCGTGCGCTGGCGATCTCCTCCAAAAAGCCCGGTGATGCGGCGCGGGTCATCGCCGGCGCCAAGCGCATGGCGCCCCACCGCAACGATCCGACCAAACCGCTGCGCATGCTGGTCATGGGCGTGCCCAATGTCGGCAAATCCACGCTGATCAATGCCCTGCTCAAACAGCGCGCGGCAAAAGTCGGCGACGAACCGGCGATCACCAAGGCGCTGGCCCACTACAAGCTCTCGCCGGAGCTGGGGCTCACAGACACACCAGGACTTCTGTGGCCCAAGATCGAGGATCCGCGGCACGGTCTCATCCTGGCGGCGAGCCACAGCGTCGGCATCAATGCCTACATTGAATCGGAGGTCGCCGAATTTCTGGCCGGTCTGCTGCTCGCGCAATACCCGAAGCTGCTCGCCGCCCGTTATGGCACCCCTGCCGATGGCGGCGGCCTGGATGGCGTGGCGATGATCGAAGCGGTGGCCGTGAAACGCGGGTTTCGAGTGCGCGGCGGCGGCCTGGACACCGAAAAAGCCGCGGTGGTGCTGCTCAACGACTTCCGCAGCGGCGCGCTGGGCCGCATCAGCCTCGAGGCGCCGCCGGCGCAAAGCTGAAGCCCGGCTATACGGCGGCAACCACCCGCGGCAACCACCACCACTGCAGCAGCCCGCGTAGGCCCAGAAACACCGTCACCGCGGCCCACAGGCCGGCGTTGCCGAAAAACGGTGCAGCCCCGAACAGCACGGCCAGGAACGCGGCAAAAGCCAGCAGCACGATGTTGCGCATCGGCCGCGTGCGCGTCGCAGCGAGGTACACGCCGTCATAGCAGTAGGCCCACACCGAGATCAGCGGCATCAGCGCCGGCCACAGCAGCCATGCTTCGGCCTGCATGCGCACCTCGGGCTGGCTGGTCAGCAGCGCGATGATCGCGCTGCCTGCGGCAAGATAAATCGCGCAGTTGGCTGCGCCTACCGCGAAAGACCAGCCCAATACCGCGCGCAGGCCGCGACGGAATCCCTCACGGTCGCGCCGCCCCGCCGACTCGCCGAGGATGGCCTCCGCGGCATGGGCCAGCCCGTCGAGCCCGAAGGAGGTGAACATCAGGAAGGTGTGCAGCACCTGGTTCGCCGCCAGCGGCAAATCGCCAAGGCCGGCGCTCTGCGCCATGAATAGCGCCATCACTGAAACCACGCAGAAGGTGCGCAGCACCAGGTCGCCGTTGATCGCCAGCATGCGCTGCAGCCGTTCTCGGTCGAGCAGGGCGGCGCGGCGGTTTGCCGCCGGCAGCCGACCCAGTGCATGCAGCACGCACCACAGCCCCGCCGCGAATCCGGCGTACTCGGCAATCAGCGAGGCCCAGGCAACACCGGGCACACCCCAGCCGAAGCCGTGCACGAAGAGCACGCTGAGCACGATGTTGGCGCCGTTGGTGAGCACCAGCAGCGCCAGCGGTGTGCGCGCGTCGCGCAATCCGTAGAGCCAGCCGACGATGGCATAGCTGCCGAGCACCGCGGGCAGCGCCCAGGCGCGGATCAGGAAATACTCTCGGGCATGCTGCTCGACCGGCGCCCTGGCCTCGATCAGCCACAGCGCCGCATCGAGCAGCGGCCGGTGCAGCAGCAGCAGCATCGCGCTGGCGGCCAGCGCCAGTAACAGCGCACGGCCGATCATTGCACGCACCTCCGCGGCGTCACCGGCGCCACGCGCCTGCGCGGTGGGGCCGGTGGTACCCATGCGCAGGCAGTTGAACAGGTGGTAGATGAAATTGAACAGCATCGCGCCGATGGCCACAGCACCGATATAGTGCGGCGCATCGAGATGGCCGACCACTGCGGTATTGACCGCGCCCAGCAGCGGCACCGAGACATTGGCGAGGATGATGGGCGCGGCCATCATCCAGATCTGGCGGTGCAGGCCGGTGTTGGTGGAGCTGGAGTGACTCATGAGCCGCCAATTCTAGCTGCAGCGGATCCGCCGCAGGGTTTTGTTGCGGCGTCTCAACGGCCGTGCCAGAAGCGTTCCATCTCGAGATAGGTGAACGAAGCCGACCAGCCAATCATCAGGAAACCCGTCAGTGCCTCCATGCCCGACGCAAATCGGATAGGTCCCACCGGAACCACATCACCGAAACCGACCGTGGTGTAGGTTACCGCGGACAGATAGACCGAATCGAGCAGCCCGAAGACGCCTGGTGCCGCACCGCTGCCAGACACAACGTGGCCGCAGGCGGGCCATTGCAGAAGCGCCCAGATCAGCAGGCCAAAAATCCAGATCTCGGCAATGTGCAGCGCAAGCATCGAGGACATGCCATAGAGCACCTTCACCCGCTGCTGGCCGCCAATATGCTGCAGGCGACGCGAAGTCAGCAGCAGGCCCTCATAGTGCACCACCACGCACAGCGCGACAGCGGTGACGGTCGCGGCGACAACGGCCAGATTCACCAGCCAGTTCTCATACATGTCGTGTTGCCCTGCGAAAAACGCGGATCACGGCGGCTGTTTCAGAAACCAGCCTGAGCATGCAACAGGGTCGCCCCGGGGTCAATATCTTGATTCCCCGCCGCCGTGTCGCGTTTTTGCAGGCATCATGAATAAATGGGCTAAGCCAAGGGACTTTCAGCATCAATCACGGATCGGGCCATGAGTTTCATCTGACTCATGATGCAACTGTGTGTTTTCCAGAGCCACATCCAGCACCGGCTTGCCGACCATGCGCCGCTCTTCATAGGCAGCATGCGCTCGCGCGACATTATCCAGGGTGTAACGGCCGGCCAAGGCAATCTTGAGTGAACCGTCCTGCAGGGCTGTGAACAGGTCGTCGGCACGGCGGCGGATTTCGGCGGCATCGCGCAGATGGTCTGCGAGCCGCGGTCGCGTCAGCAGCAGCGAACCTGCCTCCCCCAGCTCCAGCGGATCAAGGTCGGTGACCGAACCGGAGACATTGCCGTAGTTGACCACCAGTCCCCGCTGGCGCGTGGCCCGGAAACTCTCGCGCAGCGTGGCCTTGCCCAGCGAGTCGAACACCACATCCACGCCCTGCCCCGAGGTGGCCTCGAGCACCGCCCCGGCAAACCCCTGATACGGGAACACCGCGTCGGCGCCGCGTTCGCGCGCGACCGCAGCCTTGTCCGCGGAACTGGTGGTGGCGAGCACGCGTGCACCGGAACGCCTGGCCAGCTGGATCAGGATCTGGCCGATACCCCCGGATGCGGCATGCACGAGGCAGGTCCGACCCGGCGCGAGCGCTCCGATATCGTGGGCCAGGTAATGCGCGGTAAAACCCTGGAATACCGTCGCCGCCGCGAGATCGAGGGCCACAGCCTCCGGCACCGGCACCGCCTGCCAGGCCGGCACCACCGCGTATTCAGCGTAGCTGCCCCAGACAATGCACCAGGCGATGCGGTCGCCGACGCGGTGCGAACTTACCCCTTGGCCAAGCTCAACTACCTCGCCAGCACCCTCCATGCCCAGCGTGCAGGGCAGCCGCACCGGATAGCTGCGCGAGTTGCGATACTTGCCCTGGCGGGTATGGATATCCATGAAGTTGATGCCGGCATGGCGTACGCGCACCAGCAGCTCGCCAGCAGCCGGATGCGGCACCGGCAGATCGGCATGCTGCATCACCTCGGGGCCACCGTAAGACTCGATCCGGATCGCGCGCATGGTCTGTCCCAGAAAAAAAGAACGGCGATTATCCCGCATCGGCAGCCATCTTTCGCTGCGCTGTAAGGCCGGCTACAGTGCGGCGACCAAGCACTGAACGCAGCAGCCAGGCCTCGGGAATGCCGTCCGCAGCCTGCGGTCACCAACAATCGCCGGAGGGAAAGACCATGAACAGACGCAGCTTCACCCGTGCAGGCATGCTGGCCGTGCTGGGCATCGGCTGGCAGGGCCTGGCCCGGGCCGCCGCGGCATCTATGAAGGAGATCGCCGCCATGCAGAACAACTGGCGCAACCTGCTCGCGCCCGGCATCAAGCCGCCAGCGCCAGGCGAACCGCTGAAACTCGCCGAAGCGGAGTGGCGCAAGCGGCTGACGCCGGCACAGTTCAATATCCTGCGCGAGGAAGGCACCGAGCGCGCAGGCACCAGTCCGCTCAATGCCGAAAAACGCCCCGGCATTTTCGTCTGCGCCGGCTGCGACCTGCCGCTGTTCAGTTCGGAAATGAAATACGAATCGGGCACCGGCTGGCCCAGCTTCTTCACCACCATTCCCGGCGTGTTCGGCACCAAGATCGATTACAAGCTGGTATGGCCGCGCACCGAGTACCACTGCATCCGCTGCGGCGGACACCACGGCCATGTCTTCGAGGACGGCCCGCAGCCGACGCGGCAGCGCTGGTGCAACAACGGGCTGGCGCTGAAGTTCATCCCCAGGCAGGGATAGACTGGAAACCCATCCACGCGCCCCGCAAGGGAGCAGGCGTTCAGTGCCCGGTGTAGGGGGAAGGGGCGCGGGTTTTCTCCCGGCGCTGCTGGCAGGGCATGCAGCGCTTGGCGCTGGGGTAGGCCTTCAGGCGCTCAAAGCTCACCAGCTCGCCGCAATCGGTGCACAGGCCGTAACGGCCGTCGGCGATGCGCTGCTCGGCGGCGGCAATGTCGCGCACCTCGCCCAGGTCGCGCAGCACTTCGGCCTCGGAGATGTCGCGAAACAGCCGCGCCGCAGCCTCGTCCCCCATGCTGCCAACCTCGCTCACCTGTTGGGCATGATGCGCATTGCCGGAGCGCGCCAGAACCTCGCGGATTTCGTCGAGCAGGCGGCTTTTGCGTTGGGCCATCCAGTCCTTCAGGGTGGCCAGTTGCTGTTCAGTCAGTGTGTTCATGGCGCGAATGATGACCCCGCCAGCGACAGGACATCTTGATCCTGGTCAAACTCCGCGGCGGTCCGGACAAGACCCTCAAGTTCATGCGGCTTTTGCTCCGGCCTGTTGCGGCATATTGCGCTAACGCGTCCTTGGACTACACTGAGCGCTGGAGCCTGCCGACATGCCTTCCGTCCACAGCCTGCGCCTGGCGCGCCGCAGCGACATCCGCGAGATCGCGGTGATGTCGCGCTGCCTGATTGAGGTGGGCCTGCGCGGCTGGAGCTGGCATCCGATGCGGGTGGCCCGCGCACTGCACGGACGTGACAGCTGCGTGGTGGTGGCCGATGTCGGCGCACAGCTCGCCGGCTTCGCCATCGCCGAATTCGGCGACAGCACCGCGCACCTCTCGCTGCTCGCGGTGCAGCCGGCCCACCAGCGCCGCGGCATCGGCATCGCATTGGTGGAGTGGCTGGAAGCCTCGGCGCTGACCGCAGGCATCGGCCGCATCGACGTCGAGATGCGCGCCAACAACTTCGCCGCGCGCTGCTTCTACGAAGCGCTCGGCTTCAGCCACAGCGGCGAGGTCCGCGGCTACTACCAGAACATCGAGACTGCGGTGCGCATGCAGCGGCGCATCGGCCGCCTCGCGGCACTGGAAAAATAATCAATGAAAACAAATAGTTGAATCTATCTGCGGCGCGTGGCCGGCTTTTTTGCGTCGCGCCGCGATGCAGTCTTGCGACCCGCGGGCACAGTGGGATAGACATCGCCGTAGTGCTCGCGGATTTCATCGATCTGGTCAACGCCTGGCGGGGCGTAGTAAAGCCGCTTGCTCAGGAACTTGCCGCCCATGATGCGGTTCATCTTCACCGCAGCCTCGCCCATTTTCACCAGCGACACGATGCCGTTGAGGATGGGGGTGTTCTTTGCCGCCGAGTGCACGCCAAACTCCGCCAGCAGCGCCATCACCACGCCACCGGCGGCGATGATCACTTCTGCCCCCTGGTCGACGTTGGCGTTCGCCGCCTTCATGAACTGGTCGAAAATGCGCTTGCGCGAGGCAGCCTTGGTGAAGCCTTCATCGAGGTCGTTGATGCGGTCGATGGTCATGCGGTTCACCGCCGCCAGCCGCCGCTCCAGCTTGTAGCGGTGCACGTTGTCGATGATGCGCGGGGTGAACTTCTCGTTGATGGTAACCAGCGAGAAATTGCGCCCCATCATGCAGGCAGTGTGCAGCGCCGTCTCGCACAGGCCCAGCACCGGCATGGTGGTGATCTCGCGGCAGGCATGGATGCCAGGGTCGCCGATATTGCCGATCAGGAAGGCATCGAAACCGCGGCGGGTGGCGGTCTGCACGTTTTCCATCACCTCGCCTGACTCGAGGTAATCGAGGTAATGGAACTGGTCGGCAAGCCCGCCGCGCTTGGTGATGCCGTGCACCTCGATCGTGGTCTGCGGATCCTTGACGCGGTCGAGTATGCGCCGCAGCGCGACGTTGTAATGCCCCCAGGATGTCTGGCGCGACATGCTCTGGTACCAGATTTTCATTTTCATGCGCGAATCTCCGTGATGCTTTTTCGGTGTGCAGCAATGCGAGCGCCTGATGTTAGCAGGCCGCCGCGCCCCGAACGATGGAGGTTCCGCATCATGTCGCGCGATTCATCACGCATGATGGCGGGCAAGCGCCCAGGCCACGTGTTCGCGCACCAGTGGCGATGCGTCACCGGCGCGCGCGCGCAGCGCACCGATCACCTCCGGTGTGGACGGTGCATTGCCCAGGCCCACTGCGAGGTTGCGCAACCAGCGCTCGTAGCCGATGCGGTAGATCGCGCTGCCGGCCATGTGCGATTCGAAAGTCGCGCGATCCCAGGCAAACAGTTCGACCAGCGACACGTTGTCGAGGCCTTGGCGCACGGCGAAATCGGGCTCGGCGCTGGGGCGGGCAAAACGGTTCCACGGGCAGACCAGCTGGCAGTCGTCGCAGCCATAGACGCGGTTGCCGACCAGCGGCCGCAGTTCTTCGGGAATCGCGCCCTTGAGTTCGATGGTAAGGTAGGAAATGCAGCGCCGCGCGTCGAGCCGGTAGGGCGCAACGATGGCCCGCGTCGGGCAGATGTCGATGCAGCGCATGCAGCTTCCGCAATGCTCTTGCTGCGGCTCATCCGGCGGCAGCGGCAGGTCGGTATAGATCTCGCCCAGGAAAAACAGGGAGCCCGCCTCGCGGTTGAGCAGCAGCGTGTGCTTGCCCCTCCAGCCCAGCCCGGCCTTTTCCGCAAGTGCCACCTCCATTACCGGCGCGCTGTCGGTGAACACACGATAACGTTGGCCGCCCACCGCTGCGCTAATGCGGTCAGCGAGTTTCTGCAGCCGTGCGCGCAACAGCTTGTGGTAATCGCGGCCGGTGGCATAGCGCGAGATGAAGGCCAGGCTGCCGTCGCGGATCACCGACCAGCTGTCGCGCGCCGCCGCCGGCGTGTAGTCAATGCGCGCGCTGATCACCCGCAGCGTGCCCGGCACCAGCTCTGCGGGCCGGCTGCGTTTGCTGCCATGGCGTACCATATAATCCATGTCGCCCTGCCAGCCGCGCGCAAGCCATTCGGCCAGCCCGGGCTCGGCGGCCGACAGGTCGCAGTCGGCCACACCGATCTGCTGAAACCCCAATGCCGCGCCCCAGCGCCGGATGTCATCGCGCAGTGCAGCCCCGTCAACCGTCCCGAATGCGTCAGCCTCTTGCATAACCCCGATCATAAGCTGCGCCTGCATTTGGCCGCCGAGCCCGACACCCTGGATCTCGGCCGCCGGCTGGCCGGCGCAATCCAGCCAGGCCTGGTCATCCATCTGCGCGGCGACCTTGGCGCGGGCAAGACCACCCTGGCGCGCGGGCTGCTGCGCGGCCTGGGCTACGAGGGCCGCGTGAAAAGCCCCACCTTTACCCTGCTTGAACCTTACAAGTTTTCTAGGTTAAACTTGTATCACTTTGATTTTTATCGGTTCCTCGACCCTGAGGAACTGGCGGACGCGGGTTTTCGCGAGTATTTCAACCCGCAGTCCGTGTGCCTGATCGAGTGGCCGGAAAAGGCGCCCGACCTGCCACCCGCGGATCTCGACATCATCCTGGAACCGGCGCCCGCAGGACGCGCCGTGACGCTCACGGCTCAGACGGAGATCGGCCGGCGTTGTCTCGACTCAATGCAGCCCTGAGACTCAACTGCCCTGCGGCAATGGCGCCGCGACACTGCTGTTTTCTGATCCGGTGGCTGCTGCTTGCCCTGGCGCTGTTGGCACCGCCGCTGCAGGCCAATGAAATCCAGGTCAGCTCCACCCGTGTCTGGCCCGCACCCGACTACACCCGTGTCACCTTCGAGTCGCCGCAGCCGATCCGCCACAGCCTGTTTACCCTCGACAATCCCCAGCGGCTGGTGCTCGACCTCGAAGGTGTGGCGCTCAATGCCGCGCTGACCGACCTGGCCGGCCGCATCAACGCCAACGACCCCTACGTGAAGGGCGTGCGCGTGGCCCGCTTCAAACCCGGCGTGGTGCGCCTCGTGTTCGACCTCAAGACCCAGGTCAAACCGGAGGCGTTCACGCTGGCGCCGATTGCCGGCTACGGCCATCGCCTGGTGCTGGATGTCTACCCGCTGGTCCCGCCGGACCCGCTGCTGGCCTTCCTCAACCGCCGCGACGCGGAAGCGGCCACCCCGCCGGCAGCCCAGCCCCCCGCGCCGGCGGCACCCGGCGCGGATGCCGCGGCGACGGGGCCGCAGGCCACACCGCCGGCCACGCAGAAACCCGAACCGGCGCCATCGGCAAAGCCGGCGCCCCGGCCGCAGCTTCCGGGCAGCGAACGGCTGATCATTGTCGCCATTGACGCCGGCCACGGCGGCGAGGACCCCGGCGCCATCGGCCGCGGCGGCACCAAGGAAAAGCACATCACGCTGCAGATCTCGCAGAAACTGAAGGAACGCATCGACGCCGAGCCCAACATGCGCGCCGTGCTGACCCGCACCGGCGACTACTTCATCCCGCTGCACATGCGCGTGGAAAAGGCGCGCCGCGCCAAGGCCGACCTGTTCATCTCGGTGCATGCCGACGCCTTCATCAAACCCACCGCCAACGGTTCCTCCGTGTTTGCGCTGTCCGAACGCGGCGCGACCTCGGTCGCTGCACGCTGGCTGGCCAAGCGCGAAAATGACGCCGACCTGATCGGCGGCGTCAACCTCGGCATCAAGGATCCCTACCTAAAGCAGACCCTGCTCGACCTGTCGCAGACCGCCACCATCAACGACAGCCTGAAGGTCGGCAAATCGGTGCTGCAGCAGATGGGCCAGGTCAACCGCCTGCACAAGAACTACGTCGAGCAGGCCGGGTTCGCCGTGCTCAAGGCGCCGGACATCCCCTCGATCCTGATCGAGACCGCCTTCATCAGCAATCCCGATGAGGAAAAGAAACTGCGCGACCCCGGGCACCAGGACCGGCTGGCCGATGCCATCGTCAGCGGCATCCGCGCCTACTTTGCGAAAAATCCGCCGCTCGCACCGGCACAGGTCGCCACCACTCCCTGAGCCGCCCGGGCACTGGAACACGGCCGGGGCGGACGCGTAAGATATGCGCCACCACAGAGGCGCAACCCATGCGCCCGGAACCGAGGAAAAGATGATCCCCCGCACTGCCGCGCTGCTCGCGCTGCTCGCATTGACCGGCTGCGCTGCCACCGGCCCCGTCACACCGGAGACGGTCACCCTGCCCCAGGTCAGCCATTTCTCCGCGCAGAACCCCGGCGAACGCCTGCCCACCGGCTGGCAGCCGTGGACGCTCTCGCGTTTCAAGCGCCCGACCGAATACCGGCTGGTCGATTATCAGGGCCGCACGGTGGTGCGCGCCCGTGCACGCGGCTCGGCTTCTGGCCTGGTGCATCCGCTGACACTGGAGCCCGAACGCTATCCGTATCTGCAATGGCAATGGAAGGTCGAGCAGCTGATCGCCAAGGCCGACAACACCCAGAAGCACCTCGAGGATTCGCCGGTGCGGCTGGTGGTGAGCTTCGGCGGTGACATCGACCGCCTGCCGCTGGCCGACCGCATGTTCTTTGACAACGTGCGCCTGCTCACCGGACAGCAGCTGCCCTACGCCACGCTGATGTACATCTGGGAAAACCGCGCGCCGCTGGATACCGTGATCGCCAACCGCCACACCAGCCGCATCAAGATGATCGTCGCCGAATCGGGCCGCGACCGGCTCGGCCGCTGGCAGGAAGTCACGCGCAACGTGCTGGAGGACTACCGCCGCGCCTTCGGCGAGGAACCGGGGCCGATCATCGCCGTGGGCATCATGACCGACACCGACAACACCGGCGACAACGTCCACGCCTGGTACGGCGACATCGAATTCCGGCGCAACCGGCCGGCGGCGCCCGCCCTCGCCAGCCAGAACTGATCCGGCCTCAGCGTCCGGATTCTTCGCGGATCGCGGCCACCGCGCGCCCGATATCGTCCTCGCTGCCGGCAAAACCCAGCGACAGGCGCAACGCACCATCCTTGACATTGGCGATCACGTGATGACGCTCGCGCAGGCGATCCATCAGCGAACCCGCATCGGCCACCGCGACGCTGACGATCTGCGCGCGCCCGGCCCAGGGCCGCGCGGTGTTGACTTCAAGGCCCGCGGCTTCGAGGCGCTCGATCAGCAGCGTGGTCAGGTGACGCACCCGCGACTCGATGGCGGGCAGACCGATGGACTGCAGGAAGGCGGCGCCGCGGCGCAGGACATGCAGGCCGAGGAAATTCGGATTGCCGCCCTCGAAATGGTGCGCCGACCTTCGTCGAATCCGGCGTCAGGGATTTCGTCAGCTTCCCGTGTTACGGCATGTTTGCGCCCGCAGGATTCCAGGGACATCACGACCACGCTCAATGCCGCGATCAACAAGGGCCTTAACGGGCCCGACGTGCGCGAGCGCTTCACCGCGATGACCTTCGACATCAGCACTGGCAGCCCCCAAGATTTCCGCCGGCTGCTGGTGCCGGAAGACCTGCGCTGGAAAGACGTGCAGAAGCAGGTCAACATCCGCCTCGACTGAGGCCCTCTCCCTGGCCGTTGATGCAAAACCGGTCAGCCTTTCAGCGCGACCAGTACCTCGTCCAGCATCTTTTTCGCATCGCCGAAGAGCATGCGATTATTTTCCTTGTAAAACAACGGGTTATCAACGCCAGCATAACCTGAGGCCATGCTCCGTTTCATCACGATGGAGGTCTTGGCCTTCCACACTTCAAGCACCGGCATGCCGGCAATGGGGCTCGCCGGATCGTCCTGCGCCGCCGGATTCACGATGTCGTTGGCACCGATCACCATCGCGACGTCAGTGTCGGGAAAGTCCTCGTTGAGTTCATCCATCTCGAGCACGATGTCGTAGGGCACCTTGGCTTCGGCGAGCAACACGTTCATGTGGCCGGGCATGCGGCCCGCAACCGGGTGGATGCCGAATCGCACGTTGACGCCCTTGTCGCGCAGGTGGCGCGTGATTTCCTGCACCGTATGCTGGGCCTGCGCCACCGCCATGCCGTAGCCGGGCACGATGATCACGTTCTTCGCCTCGCGCAGCAGCTCGGCGGTTTCCTGGGCACTGACCGACACCACCTCGCCCGCCGGCTGCGCCGCGCCACCGGCTGCCGGGGCCGGCGCGCCGCCACCGGTGCCGAAGCCGCCGGCGATGACGCTGACGAAATGGCGGTTCATCGCGCGGCACATGATGTAGGACAGGATCGCACCGCTGGAGCCCACCAGGGCACCGGTGACAATCAGCAGGTCATTCGAGAGCATGAAGCCGGTGGCCGCTGCCGCCCAGCCCGAGTAGCTATTGAGCATCGACACCACCACCGGCATGTCGGCGCCGCCGATGGCCATGACCATGTGGATGCCGAAGAGCAGCGCGATCACCGACATCACCACCAGTGGCGTCATGCCGGCACCGATGCTGTCGGCCTGGATGAACCGGGCGCCGAAATAAATGACGACCAGCAGCCCGGCAAGGTTGAGCCAGTGCCGCGCCGGCAGCAGCAGCGGCTTGCCACCGATCTTGCCCGAGAGCTTGCCGAAGGCGACGATGGAACCCGAGAAGGTCACCAGGCCGATCAGGATGCCGAGGTAGATCTCGATTTCATGGATCAGCTTCTCGGCGCCCTGCAGGTGGCCGGTTGCCGCCGGATCAATGTAGGTGGCAAAGCCGACCAGTGCCGCTGCCAGGCCGACCAGGCTGTGCATCAGCGCCACCAGTTCCGGCATCTGGGTCATCTTGACGGTGCGCGCGGCATAGAGACCGATGGCAGCGCCGACCACCATCGCGCCGATGATCCAGGCATAGCCCTGGCTGTTGACCTGCGGCCCGAACACCGTGGCCAGCACCGCGAGTGTCATGCCGGCGATGCCATACAGGTTGCCGCGGCGCGAGGTCTCGGGATGCGACAGGCCGCCGAGGCTGAGGATGAACAGGATGATCGCGCCGATGTAGGCGACCGTGACGAGGCTCATGGACATTTTCAGGTTTCCCTTGTTTGCGGAACCTTATTTACGGAACATATCGAGCATGCGCCGCGTCACCGCGAAGCCGCCGAACATGTTGATCGTGGTCAGCACGATGCCCGCCACCGCGAGCCCGAGGATCCAGGCCCCGGGCCGGCCCACCGCCTCGGTCACCGGCGGCGCCACCTGCACCAGCGCGCCGATGCAGATGATGCTGCTGATCGCATTGGTCACGCTCATCAGCGGCGTGTGCAGCGCGGGCGTCACGTTCCACACCACCATGTAGCCGACAAAACAGGCGAGCACGAACACGGTGAAGTGGCCGAGGAAGGCCGGTGGCGCGTAGGCGCCGACGAACCAGAAGGCCAGCGCACCGATGCCGAACAGCAGCGCCAGCGCCTTCGCCGACATCGGCTCGCTGCTGCCGCCGTGGCCGTGGCCTTTTTTCTCGGCAGGCTTGGCCGCGGCCGCGGGTTTCGGCGGGGCCGCCGGCAGCTGGATCGGCGGTGGCGGCCAGGTGATGCCGCCCTCCTTGACCACAGTCAGGCCGCGGATCGCGTCGTCTTCCATGTTGACGTTGATCACGCCGTCCTTGGTCTTGCACAGTTCCTCGGTGAGCCGGAACAGGTTGGTGGCGTAGAGCGTGGACGACTGCTTGGCGAGGCGTGAATTGAGGTCGGTGTAACCGATGATGGTCACGCCGTGCTTCACCACCGCCCTGCCCGGCTCGGTCAGCTCGCAGTTGCCGCCGCGCTCGGCAGCCATGTCGACGATGACACTGCCCGGCTTCATGCTCTGCACCATCTCGGCGGTGATCAGCCGCGGTGCGGGTTTGCCGGGGATCAGTGCGGTGGTGATGATGACATCCACCTCGCGCGCCTGCTTCGCGTACATCTCGCGCTGCGCCTGCTGGAAGCCCTCGCTCATCACCTTGGCATAGCCGCCGCCGCCCGAGCCCTCCTCCTCGTAATCGACCTTGACGAATTCGCCGCCCAGCGAGACCACCTGGTCAGCCACCTCGGCACGGGTGTCGTTGGCGCGCACGATGGCGCCCAGGCCTGCGGCCGTGCCGATCGCGGCAAGGCCCGCGACACCGGCGCCGGCAATGAAGACCTTCGCCGGCGGCACCTTGCCCGCAGCAGTGATCTGTCCGTTGAAAAAACGGCCGAAAGCGTTGGCCGCCTCAATCACCGCGCGATAGCCCGCCACCCCGGCCTGCGAGGTGAGCGCATCCATCTTCTGTGCGCGGGAGAGCACCCGCGGCAGGCAGTCGATCGCCAGCACGGTGGCCTTTTTCGCGGCGAGCTGCTGCATCAGATCCGGGTTCTGTGCCGGCCAGACAAAGCCGAGCAGCGTGCCGCCCTCGCGCATCAGGCCGGCTTCATCGGCAGTGGGCACGCCCACCTTGAACACGATATCGGCACCGGACCAGAGCTCCGCCGCGCTGGCCGCAATCTGCGCGCCGGCTGCGCGGTAGCTGTCGTCACTGCAGTTGGCGGCATCGCCGGCCCCGGACTGCACCATCACCCCGAAGCCGAGCTTGATCAGCTTTTCGACCACTTCGGGCACCGTGGCAACGCGTTTCTCGCCGGCTGCCGTTTCCTTCGGCACACCAATGACTTGTGGCATCACTTTCCCCTGGTTTGAGACGGGCGCGGCATCCGGACCGCGGCACGCTAACGGCACCGTCCTGCGGATGCCGGAACGACTGTTGACCGCCATGAATTATACGGCCAGATCATGGAAAAACGCAGTGCAGCATGCGCCCCGGCAATGGCTTATCACCCGATAGTCAACGCTTATAATCCGGCGATGCCCGCCATCCAGTTACTGCCCGAACTGCTGATCAACCAGATCGCTGCCGGCGAAGTCATCGAACGCCCGGCCTCGGCGCTGAAGGAGCTGCTCGAGAACAGCCTGGATGCCGGCGCTCAGGCGATCAGCGTCGAACTCGCCGCGGGCGGCGTCAAGCTGGTCTCCGTCAGCGATGACGGTAACGGCATCGCCAAGCCCGAACTTAAACTCGCACTGGCACGCCACGCCACCAGCAAGATCGCCTCGCTCGACGATCTCGAACATGTCGCCAGCCTCGGTTTTCGCGGCGAGGCGCTGGCCAGCATCGCCTCGGTGTCGCGCCTGGAGCTCACCAGCCGCCATGCCGATGAGCGCCACGCCTGGCGTATCAGCGCCGAAGGCCCGGCACTCGGCGAACCCGAACCGGCGACGCTGGCCCGCGGCACGCGCATCGATGTGCGCGAGCTGTACTTCAACACCCCGGCCCGGCGAAAGTTCCTGAAGTCCGAGCCCACGGAATTCGCGCACTGCGAGGAAGCCTTCCGCCGCATCGCGCTGTCGCGCCCCGACGTCGCATTCTCGCTGTCGCACAACGGCCGCGCCCGTTATCAGCTGAAGCCGCAGCCGCTGCCGGCTCGCATCGCCGCCATCCTCGGCGAGGATTTCGGCGACGGCGCACTGCCGGTGGGGGAGTCCGGCGGACCGATTGCGATCCGCGGCGCGATCAGTTCGCCCTCGCACGCAAAAGGCACGCGAGACGCCCAGTATTTTTTCGTCAACGGCCGCTGCATCCGCGACAAGCTGGTGGCGCATGCCATCCGCCAGGCCTATGCCGATGTGCTGCACCACGACCGCCATCCGGCCTTCGTACTGTTTCTCGACATCGACCCGCAGCTGGTCGACGTCAACGTACATCCGGCCAAGGCCGAGGTGCGTTTCCGCGATGCCCGTGCCGCGCACCAGTTCATCTTTCACGCCCTGCACAAGGCGCTGGCGCGTTCGGCCGGCGACACGGCGGCAGTGGCAACAACCGCCCCTGCACCAATGGCGCCGGCACCTTCGGCACCCGCCCAGTACTCCAGCCAGTCGATGATGCGCCTCGGCGTATCTCAGCCAATTGCATCCCAGCCGCTGGCGCTCTACGACACGCTGTCTGCACGACCTGCACCTGCAGCTGCGACGGCAACCGCGGTCCTGCCCGACACGACGCCACAAGCAGCACCGCCGGCATTGCCCGCCGGCAACGACGAGCATCCGCTGGGCTTTGCGCTGGCCCAGCTCGCCGGCATCTACATCCTCGCCGAGAACAGCCAGGGCCTGATCATCATCGACATGCACGCCGCTCACGAACGCATCATGTACGAGCGCCTGAAAACCGCACTCGATGGCCGCGCGATTCCGATGCAGCCGCTGCTGGTACCGGTGCGCTTCAATGCCGAGGCGCTGGACGTCGCCACCGCCGAAGATGAACATGAAGCGCTGCAGGATCTCGGCTTTGATGTCGCGCCTGCCGGCCCCGGCGCGATCGTGGTGCGCGGCGTGCCGGCGCTGCTCGCCGATGCCGATACCCAGGCACTGGCACTGGACGTGCTGCATGAAGTGCGCGAATTCGGCGCCAGCCGCATCGCCACTGAACGCCGCAACGAGCTGCTCGGCACCATGGCCTGTCACGCCGCGGTGCGCGCCAACCGCAGGCTCTCCATTCCCGAAATGAATGCGCTGCTGCGCGACATGGAAGCCACCGAACGCTCGGGTCAGTGCAACCATGGCCGCCCGACCTGGCATGCCCTCAGCGTCAACGACCTCGACCGCCTCTTCCGGCGTGGCGAATGATCATCGTAAATTATTGTTTTAATTGAACAATCTATGCCGGCCCCGGTGCATCCACCCGCCATCCTGCTGATGGGCCCCACCGCCAGCGGCAAGACCGCGGTGGCGGCGCAGCTCGCCGCCACGCTGCCCTGCGAAATCATCAGCGTCGATTCGGCGCTGGTCTACCAGGGCATGGACATCGGCACCGCGAAGCCGGATGCGGAACTGCTCAGGCGCGCACCGCACCACCTGATCGATGTGATCGAGCCGCACGAAAGCTATTCCGCGGCGAAATTCCGCGATGACGCGCTGGCGCTGATGCGCGAAATCACCGAGCGCGGCAACATTCCGCTGCTGGTCGGCGGCACCATGCTCTACTTCAAGGCACTGGTCGAGGGACTCAATGACCTGCCCGAAGCGGACTCCACGATCCGCCTCATCATCGAAACCATGGCCGACGAGGAAGGCTGGCCCGGGGTGCACGAGAAGCTGCGCCGGATCGACCCCGACACCGCGGCAAGGCTGGAGCCGACCGACGCGCAGCGCATCCAGCGTGCGCTGGAGATCTACTACATCACCGGCAAGTCGATGACCGACCTGCTCAAAAAACCGAAATACGTGTATTTCCCGTACACGCCGATCCGCATCGCGCTCACACCGGGCGACCGCGCCGCGCTGCACGAGCGTATTGCGCAACGCTTCGAGGCCATGCTTGAGGCCGGGCTGATTGATGAGCTGCGCAGGCTGCGCGAGGAATACGGACTGGAACCCGACATGCCCTCGATGCGCTGCGTCGGCTACCGCCAGGCCTGGGA
>JAJTHX010000317.1 GCA_021300125.1 Betaproteobacteria bacterium
GCGCGGTCGGACCGGTCACGCTGAACCAGGGCGTGGGTGCGATACCGGGCTCCCCGCCCGCGTTCTCGATCCCGCAGTCGGCACCGCTGCAGGTGCCTGTGCAGGCGGCCACCGGCATGCCGGCCCTGCCCGGGCAGGCGGCTTCCGCCGTGCCGGCCATTCCCGCGCCTGCCAGCGCGGCGACGACGCCATTGCTGCCGGGTGGACAGGCCGGGCCGTCGGTGACGCGTGCACTGGTCAGCCAGCTCTCGCCGGGTACCGAGGTTCCCGCAGGCGGCGACCCGAAGGATGCAGTTGCGGTGCCAGCCGCGCCAGCGGGCGCGCCGGCCGCTCCCGGACCGGGCAGCGACTGGAATGCCTACGGCTTCGTGCAGGGCACGGTCGACAAGAGCGAGACCCGCAGCGACAACAGCAGGGCCGGCGTGGGCGCTACGTTCCGGGTCAACGACCGGGTGCGTGTCGGTGCCGAGGCGTCCGACGGCAACGGCGGGCTCGGCGGGCGCCTGCTGGGCGAATACCGGATGGACGAGCGGCGCTCCTTCTACCTGAACGCGTTGTCTCAGTCCGACCGGACGGACACCGCGCTCCAAGGCAGGGCAACCTCCTGGACGACCGGTTCGCGCTACCGCTACAGCGACGCGACCAGTTTCTATGGCGAGCAGCGCACGATGCGCGGCGCCGGCCCGGCCACCCTGGTGCACGGGTTCGGCCTCGACCACGCGCCGAACGACCGCTGGACCTATGGCGCACGGATAGAGGCGGGCACGATCGCCGATCCCCTGGCCGGTGACCTCGACCGGCGCGCCATGGCCGGTTCGATCGGCTTCGTCGAGGGTCGGGCAAGGTATGCCGGCGCGATCGAGTACCGGACCGAGAACTCGCCGCTGGTGAAGCGCCAGATCTGGCTGGTGCGCAACACCGCCTCTTACCAGGTGGACCCGGACTGGCGCGCGATTGGCCGGTTCAACTTCTCCACCAGCAGCAACAACCAGGGCAGCTTCTTCAACGCCGACTTCACCGAGGTCGTCGTCGGTGCCGCATGGCGGCCGGTGCAGGACAATCGCTGGAACGGCCTGTTCAAGTACACCTTCTTCAACAATGTGCCGACCCCGGGACAGGTCGGGTTGACGAGCTCGGGCGCGCTGTCCGGCCAGGGCAATGCCTACGACTTCGCCCAGAAGAGCCACGTGCTTTCAGCGGACGCGATCTACAAGGTGACGCCGCGGCTGTCGATGGGCGGCAAGTACGCGATGCGCATCGGCGAACTGCGTGCCTCGCGCAACGAGGGCGAGTGGTTCTCGAGCACGACCCAGTTCTTCGGGGTGCGCGCCGACTACCGGGTCACGCAAGAGTGGAGTGCACTGGCCGAGGCGCGCCTGCTGACGGTATCGACCGCGCAGGACGCCCGGGCCGGCCTGCTGTTCGCGGTCTATCGGCATATCGACCGCAACCTGCGGGTCGGCCTCGGCTACAACTTCACCGATTACAGCGACAACCTCACCGACCTGTCCTTCCGCAGCCGGGGCGTGTTCCTGAACGTGGTGTCGGTCTGGTAAGGAAGGGTTCGCGGGCCCGGCCTGCCCGTGCCCGCGAAGCCGGTCGCTGACGCGTCAGTCGCCCCCGCCCCCGTCGCCGAACCCGTCGGTGCCGCCGTCGAACCGGGTGTCCTGCAGGTCCTCGGACGTCCAGATGCGCTCGTGCTCGTAGGTGAAGTCGCCACCGCCGCCATCACCGCCGTGGTCGCGGCGCAGCCGCTCGATGCGCGAGGCCTGGTCGGTGAAATAGAGGCCGCTTCTATTATGCGAAGCAGTCACGGCTGCGCAGTGAGGTACTGTGGGACTGTCGATTGCGGATGAAGGCAGCCTCTGTAGGCGACTCACGAGACATTTCGAACCCGACGGGGGCGCTCACCGGGCAGACGGATATCGAGCATGTGAAAAGCTTGCAGCGCAAGCATGGTGGTCCGAGGTAGCCCCCCTCATTTCCGCACAAACAAGTTACGCCCACAGGCTTGATCCCTGGGATTTGAAGTGAACTTGAGAGACGGCTCTCAAGAAGCTTTCAGGGGATTGATATGGAAAAACTGGTGCTCGATGAGCACGATCTGTCTGCGCGTTGGGGCGTGAGTGTCAAAACGCTAAAGCGTTGGCGAAACGAAGGGCGCGGACCGCGTTACATAAAAATTGGAAGATCCGTGACCTATCTTCCGAAGGATATTGAACACTTCGAGACCCATGCCCTATACATAAGGGGCAGTGGTGCTGGCGTTGTTGAGCCTTTGCCGCTGGGAACGACTACCCCATCGCATAGCCGAGCGGTGGTTCTAGCTGGTCCGCGGTCTCCCCAACAAGAAATCGTTGACCTGCTGGCCATAGCGCTCTTGCGTTTGCGCACAGCTGGACCGCCACCCAGTCATCCATCACAAACTCCCACTGTCAACGACGTTGGCAAAGTGGAGCTTGAACGTCGTCGGTTTGGCGTGCGTGTGTTGACCCGAATGACGGACGAGGGTTGACGGGGAAAAACCGAGGCGTGTGCGTAAATGAGGGTAGTGGCTACCAAGCGCCACGAACCTCTCATGAGCTGCAAACTGAGCTACTGACCTCACATGAGTGCGGGATGAGGGTTCGTGGTGATGGGTAACTTGACCACCAAATCTTCCAAAAACCGCCCACGGGCGGTTTTTCCTACACAGGGGCTGGATCAGCTCCGATGCAACCACGCCGGCAGCGGTCCCCACAGCACTGCCAGCCCTAGCAGCGCGAACACCAGCGCAGCCACCGCATGCACCGTGCGCACCGGAAGCTTGCGCGCCGCGACTTCCCCGAACAGCACCGCCGGCACGTTGGCGATCATCATGCCCAGCGTGGTGCCGATGACCACCGCCCACAGCAGGTCGAAGCGCGCAGCGAGCGCGATGGTCGCGATCTGGGTCTTGTCCGCCATCTCGGCCAGGAAAAAGGCGACGGTGGTCGCGCCGAACACGCCCAGCGGTGCGCGCGGCATGGCGGCGTTGCCGTCAATCTTGTCGGGCACCAGCATCCACGCCGCCATCGCGAGGAAGGACAGGCCGAGGATCCAGCGCATGGTTTCCGGCGCAATCAGGTGCGCGAGCCAGACGCCGAGGCTGCCGGCCGCGGCGTGGTTGGCAATGGTCGCGACGAAAATGCCGGCAATGATCGGACGTGGCTGGCGGTAACGCGCGGCCAGCAGCAGCGCCAGCAACTGCGTCTTGTCGCCGATCTCGGCGAGCGCGACCACGGCGGTGGAGACCAGCAGGGCTTCCACGATCAGACTGCCCGGCGCGGATGGATTGGCATCATGAGGGCGCGCAATGTAGCCGAGACTGCGGCTCTGGGCAATGCACGAATGCGGTCCGCATGCTGGGTCCGCTATGGCCGCTGTCGCGCGGATTCGGTAATCTTCGTGCAGTTGGTGGTTTTCAACCGAAAACAACAATCCGGGCGTAAAAACAGGTTGAAAATCACGCGATGTCCGGCGCAGTGCCGGCGGATCACGCCGTGAGTGCCGTTGATCGGTCTACAGGAGAGGCCAGATGGTTGAACACAACGAACACGCTGCGCTGTTGGCGCAAAGCGTTGGCGATTACGTGCAGCATGGCAGCAATCTGCCGCGGGTGCGCGCGCTGGCGCAGACCCGTGCCGAGTTTGATCGTGCGCAGTGGCAGCAGCTCGCCGATTTCGGCTGGCTGGGCGTGCTGGTGCCCGAATCCTGCGGCGGTCTCGGCCTTGGCCTTGCTGAAGCGACGATCGTCGCCGAGGGCCTGGGCCGGGCGCTGACGCCGGAGCCCTACACCGCGGTGGCAGTGCTGTCGGCGCGACTGCTCGAGGGCCTGCCCGAAGGCGCATTGCGCGATGATCTGCTCTCGGGCATCGCCTCGGGGCAGCGCCTGCCGCTGGCCGCCTGGCAGGAACAGCCCGACGATTTCGGCGGCCTGCAGCAGACCTGCCGGGCCGTGCCCTTCGAGGGCGGTTTCCGCATCCGTGGCGAAAAGCGTTTTGTGGCGGGTGCCGCCGCGGCCGACGGCTTCATTGTCAGTGCCGACAGCGCGCAGGGGCTGGCGCTGCTGTGGGTGCCCCGCGATGCCGCGGGCTGCGAACTGAAACTGCAGGTGCTCGCCGACGGCCGCAGCTACGGTGCGCTGGCGCTGGATGATGTCGTGGTGCCGCGAGGGCATCTCTTGGTCGCCGGCGATACCGCCCGCGCCGCCCTTGACCGCGCGATCGACCACGCCGCGGTCACCGCCTCTGCTGAACTGGTGGGTGTGATGAAGCGCGCGCACGAGATGAGCCTCGACTACATGAAGACCCGGGTGCAGTTCGGCAAGCCGATCGGCAGCTTCCAGGCACTGCAGCACCGCGCCGTGGATCTGCATATCCAGCAGGCGCTGGCCGATGCGGTGCTGCGCGATGTGGTGCGGCAGCTGGATCCCGCAACCGATGCCGCAGTCCGCGCGCTGGCGGCAAGCCGGGCCAAGTCGCGCTGCGGCGATGCCGCACTCGCGATCACCCGCGCCGCGATCCAGTTTCACGGTGCGATCGGATTTACCGAAGACTGCGACGTCGGGCTCTATGTGAAGCGCGCGCTGACCCTGGCCACCTGGCTCGGCAACGGCCGCGCCCACCGCGCGCGCTACGCGCGGCTCTCGGCTCAGGCATCGCAAAGGGAGGCCGCATGAACACCGACTGGAATGCGCTGAGCGACGAGGCGTTCCGCGCCGAGGCGCGGAAATTCTTCGAGGGCGAATTTCCGGAACAGTACAAGTTCCTGCCGCGGCGCATGCGCTGGGCGGAATGCCGCGACTGGTACCTGAAGCTGTCCGCGCGCGGCTGGCTTGCGCCGAACTGGCCGGTCGAGCATGGCGGCATGGGCCTGTCGCCGACCAAGCTGCTGATCTATTTCGAGGAAACCGAGCGCGCCGGCGTCGGCCGCATGCCCGACCAGGGCATCACCATGGTCGGCCCGACGCTGATCCGCTTCGGCAACGATGCGCAGCGCAGCCATTTCCTGCCGAAAATCCTCGCCGGTGATGCGATCTGGTGCCAGGGCTACTCCGAACCGAACTCCGGCTCGGACCTCGCCAGCCTGCGCACCGAGGCCGTGCCCGATGGTGACGATTACGTCATCAACGGCAGCAAGATCTGGACCTCGATGGCGCACGACGCCACCCATATCTACGTGCTTGCGCGCACCGACAAGGCAGCGAAGAAAAAGCAGGAGGGCATCAGCTTTTTCCTGGTCGACATGAAGACGCCCGGCATCACGCTGCGCACCATCCGCAACATCGCCGGGCACGAGGAGTTCTGCCAGGTCTTTTTCGACAACGTGCGCACGCCCAAAGCCAATCTCGTCGGCGAACTGCACAAGGGCTGGACCATCGCCAAGGGCCTGCTCGGTTTCGAGCGCCTCAACATCGGCAGTCCGCGCCGCCCGCTGTTTGCATTCGAAAAACTGGAGCTGCTGGCGCAGGCGCGCGGCCTCTTCGCCGACCCGGCCTTCGTTGAGCGCTTCACCCAGCTCAAGCTTGATCTGGCCGACCTCGGTTCGCTCTACGGCCACTTCGTCGACATGGCGCGCCGCGGCGAGGCCATGGGGCCCGATGTGTCGATGCTCAAGGTGTGGTCGATGGACACCTATCAAAAGCTCTCCGAGCTGCTGCTCGAGGCCGCCGGTGAATACGCGCCGGTCGAGGGCGAGGTGGATTTCGGCGGCACCGCGATTGACGTGCTGTCGCCTTTCTACAATTCGAGGCCGGGCACCATCTATGGCGGCTCCAACGAAATCCAGCGCAACATCATCGCCAAATACGTGCTCAACCTGCCGTCCTGAACGGCTCCACGCTGCTCGGCTCCCATCGGCATAATCACCATCCGGATGCCCTGCATCTGCAGGGCATCACCAGCTTGAGCAGGTTGTGGTGATGGCCCACCGGCTGACGACGGAGGGCCATCACCCAATCACTCCACCTTCATCGGCAAAATCACCATCTGGATGCCCTGCAGGTGCAGCTTCTGCTGCAGCGCAAGTGCGGTCTGGTTGTGCAGCCAGCGGGTGAAGAAGTTGTCGTGCACGAAGATCAGCTTGGAGGCGAAGAACACGCAGTTCGGGAAGTCGCGCGTGACCTGCTCGACGAGCTTGAGCAGCTCATCCACCGGCTCGGTGCCGAAACCGCAGTAGCTTTTTGCCGCCAGCTGGTGGGTGTGGCAGAAGTTCTCGTAGTAGCGCAGTGAATTCTCGATCTCGAACTGCAGGGTGCGCAGCGCACCGGCGCCGTCGAAGCGCTGTGCGTCGATTTCGCCGACGCTGACGAACACGAAGTTGCGGAAGTGGCCGGGGAACAGGCGCTGCACCCAGAGCAGCGCGTGCATGCCCACGCCGCGGTTTTTGCCGACGAAGAACACCGCAGTCGGCTTCTGCGCATCGGGTTGTGGCGGATGGTCGACGGCCTTGAGCGGGCCGCCGCTGGAGAACAGCCGGTCGATCTTGCGCAGCTGTTCCCGCGTCTCGCTGTAATGCCAGCGGATCGCAGCGCACAGCGCAATCACGCCGCCGGTGATCAGCAGCGTCACCCAGCCGCCATCGAAGAACTTGCCGATGACCAGCACCAGCAGGATGCCGGTGGTGACGAACAGGCCCGCCCCTGAAAGCGCCAGCCGCCAGCGCCAGTTGGCGGCAGAGCGCCGGTTGCGCAACCAGTACAGGCACAGCCCCCACAGCGCGATACTGAACGTCAGGAACACGTTGATGCTGTAGAGCACCACCAGCAACGCGACGCTACCCTCGCTCCACAGCAGCACCACCAGCGCCGCCACTGCCATCAGCACGATGCCGTTCTGTGTCACAAGGCGGCTGGAGAGCTGGCGGAACTGCCGCGGCACCCAGGAGTCCGCCGCCATGTTCGCGAGGACCGCAGGCCCGCCGAGGAAGCCGGTATTGGCGGCGATGAACAGCAATCCGGCCTCGAGCAGCAGCACCACCAGCAGCGCGGTTTCGTTCAGTGCCGGGCTGCCGAGGTTGAATTCGTCGATGATGGCGCCGAACACCGTGGCATTGAGCGTCTGCCCCGGGATCTTCACCGCGTCCCACAGCATGTAGAGCACGAGTATGCCGCCGGCGGTGAAGGCCAGCGACATCGCCATGTAGAACATGGTCCACTTGCCGGTGCGCACACGCGGTTCGGCCAGGGTGTTGATGTTGTTGGAGACCGCCTCCAGACCGGTGTAGGTGCCGCCGCCGTGGGAATACGCGAACAGCAGCGTCGCCGCGACGAAGGTCCAGCCGGCTTCGCCGGCCATCGCCCGGGTCTCGGCCATGGTGGCGGGAATCAGCGTCGGCAGCCGCTCGGCATGGGCATAGATGCCCCACACGATCAGCAGCGCGTGGGTGATGACGAAGCCAAGGAACACCGGCAGCAGGATCTTGATCGCCTCCTTGATGCCGCGCAGGTTGAGGGTCAGCAGGATCAGCACCAGGCCGATGGCGAAGGGCACCTTCCAGCCCTGCCAGGACACCGGCAGCAGGCTGAACACCGCATCCGCACCGCTCGCCACCGAGATCGCGATGGTCAGCACGTAATCCACGATCAGCGCGGCGCCGGCGGTGACCCCGGCGCGCGGCCCGATCAGCTGGGTGGCGACCTTGTAGCCGCCGCCGCCGTTGGGAAACAGCTCGATCACCTGGTTGTAGGCGAGCGAGATGATGAACACGGTGATGATGGTGGCTGCGGCGAGATACAGTCCGAGCTGGGTGTGCGTACCCAGCGCGACATAGGCTTCTTCCGGGCCGTAACAGGCAGAGGACAGGCCGTCGGCGCCAAGGCCGACCCAGGCGAAAAAAGCGATCAGCGCAATGTGCCGGCGCGTCTCGGGATTCATCGGATCGCGCGGGGCGCCGATGACGATGTTGCGCAGTTTGCTTGGGCTGGCCAAGAGTTGCCGGGCGCGGCGCCTCAGTCGGCGTCGTGATTCCTGTGCCGGGGGGCCGCGGCGCGGGGCGCCGGGATTGCAGGATCGACCGGGCGGTCGTTCATGGGAAGGGCTGTCGCGTAAAATGAGCGCGTGTTGCACAGCATCATAACGCAATTGCGCCCCGGCTTGGGTGTGTGTTGCGGCCGCAGTGGCCGGGAGGCGTTGCGGCCCAGGCATACCCGCGACTTCAGGTCACGCCCGGGCGCGCCGGCATTGGCGCCACGATGAGCCGCCAGCAGAAGGCTGTGGCGCCGGATGTGCATCCTTCCTTGTCGGGGCTGAGCAAGGCGGTGACTGACAAGCTCGCCAATCTCGGCATCCAGCGCAAGTTCGATCTCGTGCTCCATCTGCCGCTGCGCTACGACGATGAAACGCGGCTGACGCCAATTGCCGATGCGCTGCCCGGTACCGAGCTGCTGGTGCAGGGCAGGGTCACTGACAGCGGCATCCAGTACCGGCCCAAGCGCCAGCTCGTCTGCCGAATCGAGGACGGCGGCGGCGCGCTGGTGCTGCGTTTTCTGAATTTCTACGGCAGCCAGGCCAAACTGCTGGCGGTCGGCAACACCATTCGCGCCTTCGGTGCGGTACGGCTGGGCCACCTCGGTGCGGAGATGGTGCATCCGCGCTTCCGGGTGGTGTCGGGCGAGCTGCCGGTGGCACAGGCCTTGACGCCGGTGTATCCCACGACCGCGGGCCTGGGCCAGGACACGCTGCGCCGGCTGATCGCGCGCGCGCTCGCCGATGAGCCTCTCGCCGAACTGCTGCCCGAGGCCTTGACCGCTGCATTGGGCCTGCCCTCCTTCGCCGCCGCGGTGCGCCTGCTGCACAATCCGCCGCCCGAGGTATCACAGATTCTGCTGCAGGCGCGCACGCATCCGGCATGGCGGCGGATGAAGTTCGATGAACTGCTGGCGCAGCAACTGTCGATGCGCGTGCATTACCAGCGCCGCCGTGCTGCCGGCGCGCCGGTGCTGCGGGTCAAAGGCGGGCTGGTCAATGCCTTGCTGCAGCGTCTCGCATTCCGCCTCACCGCCGCGCAGAACCGCGTGTTGGCGCAGGTGCGCGATGACCTGGGCCAGCCGCATCCGATGCAGCGCCTGCTGCAGGGTGATGTCGGCAGCGGCAAGACGGTCGTGGCTGCGCTGGCCGCGCTGCAGTGTGTGGAAAACGGTTACCAGGCGGCGGTGATGGCGCCCACCGAAATCCTCGCCGAACAGCACTACCGCAAATTTTCGGAGTGGCTGGAACCGCTCGGGGTGAAGGTCGCGTGGCTGTCCGGTAACCTGAAAAAATCCGATAAAAAACAATGGCTTGTGGAGATTGCTGCGGGCGATGCTGCGATTGCGGTCGGCACCCACGCCCTGTTCGAGGACGAGGTGGTCTTCAAGAACCTGGGCCTGGCCATCGTGGACGAGCAGCACCGCTTCGGCGTGCACCAGCGGCTCGCGCTGCGCATGAAGGGCACCCGGCCCAATCGCGGCGCGCAGCCGCACCAGCTGATGATGAGCGCGACGCCGATCCCGCGTACGCTGGCGATGAGCTATTACGCCGACCTCGACGTGTCGGTGATCGATGAGCTGCCGCCGGGGCGCACGCCGGTGGTGACCAAGCTGGTGTCGGAGGAGCGCCGCGATGAAGTGATCCAGCGCGTGCGCGATGCCTGCATCTCCGGGCGACAGGCATACTGGGTGTGTCCTCTGATCGAAGAATCCGAGAAGCTGCAGTTGCAGACGGCGCTCGATACCTACGCCCATCTGCAAGAAACCTTTCCCGAATTGCGTGTCGGCCTGGTCCATGGCCGCATGAAGGGCGCCGAGAAACAGGCGGTGATGGCCGCGTTCAAGGCCGGTGACGTGCAGCTGTTGGTGGCGACCACCGTGATCGAGGTCGGCGTTGATGTGCCCAATGCCTCGCTGATGGTGATTGAGCATGCCGAGCGCATGGGCCTGTCGCAGCTGCACCAGTTGCGCGGACGTGTTGGCCGCGGCGCTGCCGAAAGCGCCTGCGTGCTGCTCTACCAGGCGCCGCTGTCGCCGATGGCGAAGGAGCGGCTGAAGGTGATCTACGAACACACCGACGGGTTCGAAATCGCGCGCCAGGATTTGAACCTGCGCGGCCCCGGCGAACTGCTCGGCGCGCGCCAGAGCGGGGTGCCGATGCTGCGCTTTGCCGACCTCGCGCGCGACCTTGACCTGCTGGATGCCGCGCGCGATGCCGCGGAATCGCTGCTGCGCGAGCATCCGGAGGCGGCGCAGGCGCACCTGGCGCGCTGGCTGGGCGGCCGCAACGAATACCTGAAGGTATAAAAGCGGGGCGGCAGGGCGCGAATGGCCGGTTCGCGGCGGATGCGATAATTCGTGCCTGAGTGTGCGCCTTGGATGCGCGCCTGAAATCGCGCCCCTGAATTGCAATCCACCGTGAAAAACATCCCCCGAGACAGACTGTGGTGTGCCGCGCCGGTCAACGCCGGCGCGCTGCGGCCATGGCTTACCGACCGCGGCTCGCTGACCGCGCGGCTTGAACGGCATGCGGGAGCAATCACGGTCAGGCTGCTGTTCCAGGGTCTGCGCCGCGCGCATCGCGACGAGGCCTTCCTCTTTGGCCCGCAGTCGCGGCGCGTGCTGGTGCGCGAAGTGCTGCTGATGCACGAAGGCCGGCCGCTGGTGTTTGCCCATACCGTGCTGGATGCCGCGGCACTGCGAGGTGCCTGGCGCCGTGTTACCGGTCTCGGCAATCGGCCCCTCGGCGCCGCGCTGTTTGCCGATCCGCGCATCGCGCGTTACCCGCTGCGCCAGAAAAAACTCGGGCGCCACCATCCGCTGCGACGCAGGGCCGCCGCACTGCTGCCGGCGCTGCCGGCTTCATTGTGGGCACGGCGCTCGCTGTTTGCACTGGACCGCTCACCCATACTCGTCAGCGAAGTGTTCCTGCCTGCGGTGAGTGCGCTGTGAGCCAGCCCCTGAAGCTGAAGGATCGTCTGAGCGCCTACGAGAAGCTGATGCGGCTCGACAAGCCCATCGGCATCCTGCTGCTGCTGTGGCCGACCCTGTGGGGGCTGTGGTTCGCCTCGGCCGGACTGCCGTCTCCGGATGTGCTGCTGATCTTTATCACCGGCACGGTGCTGATGCGCTCGGCCGGCTGCGTGGTCAACGACTATGCCGACCGCGGAATCGACCCCCATGTTGAACGCACGCGCAACCGGCCCCTGGCCGCCGGCCTGGTGCAGCCGAAAGAGGCACTGCTGCTTGCCGGCGCCTTGATGCTGCTTGCGCTCGTGCTGGTGCTGTTCCTGAATACGCTGACCCTCCTGCTTGCCTTCGCAGCGGCGGCGATCGCGGTGATCTACCCTTTCCTCAAGCGCGTGTTTCCGCTGCCGCAGGCCTGGCTGGGACTCGCATTCGGATTCGGCATTCCGATGGGTTATGCCGCGGTGTGGAACGCGCTGCCGCCGGTGGCCTGGGCATTGCTGCTGGCGACGGTGTTCTGGGCCATCGCCTACGACACCGAGTATGCGATGGTGGACCGCGACGACGACCTCAGGATCGGCGTCAAGTCCTCAGCCATCCTGTTCGGCCGCTTCGATGTCGTCGGCGTGATGGCCGCGCATGTCCTGTTTCTGGCAACCATGACCGGGATCGGCTGGTGGCAGCTGCGCGGCGAGTACTATTTCGGCGCGCTGACCCTGGCCTCGCTGCTGGTGCTGTATCAATACCGGCTGATCAGGGACCGCAGCCGCGAAGGCTGCTTCAGGGCCTTTCTCAACAACAACGGGGTTGGCGCGCTTATTTTCGCCGGCACCGCAATTGACTGGTGGCGCTATCCGCGCATGATGTTATGAGCTACAGAGATTTGCGCGACTTCATCGCCGGCCTTGAACGCGAGGGCCAGCTCAAACGCATCGGCGTCGAGGTCGATCCGAAACTGGAAATGACCGAGATCTGCGACCGCGTGCTCAAGGCGGGCGGGCCGGCCCTGCTGTTTGAACAGCCCAAGGGCCACAGCATGCCCGTGCTCGGCAACCTGTTCGGCACGCCGCAGCGCGTGGCCCGCGGCATGGGCCGCGAGTCGGTGGCCGCATTGCGCGAGCTGGGGCAATTGCTGGCGCAGCTGAAGGAACCGGAGCCGCCCAAGGGCCTGAAGGACGCCTGGGACAAGCTGCCGCTGCTGCGGCGGGTGCTGAGCATGCAGCCGAAACTGGTGCGCGATCCGGTGTGCCAGGAACAGGTATGGGAGGGTAACGACGTTGACCTTGCCCGCCTGCCGATTCAGACCTGCTGGCCCGGCGACATCGCGCCATTGGTGACCTGGGGCCTGACGGTCACGCGCGGGCCGAACAAGACCCGGCAGAACCTCGGCATTTACCGGCAGCAGGTCATTGCGAAGAACAAGCTGATCATGCGCTGGCTCGCGCACCGCGGCGGCGCGCTGGATTACCGCGACCATTGCCTCGCGCATCCGCGCGAGCCCTTTCCGGTGGCGGTGGCGCTCGGTGCCGACCCGGCGACCACGCTGGGCGCGGTGACGCCGGTGCCCGATGCGCTGTCTGAATACCAGTTTGCCGGCCTCCTGCGCGGCGGGAAGACCGAGATCGCGCAGTGCCTGACGCATGACCTGAAAGTGCCGGCGCGCGCCGAGATCGTGCTCGAAGGCCACATTCATCCCGGCGAAACCGCGCTCGAAGGTCCGTTCGGCGACCACACCGGCTATTACAACGAGCAGGACCGCTTCCCGGTGTTCACCATCGCGCGCATCACGCTGCGCCGCGACCCGATCTACCACTCGACCTACACCGGCAAGCCGCCGGACGAACCGGCGGTGCTGGGCGAGGCGCTGAACGAAGTCTTCGTGCCGCTGCTGGCGAAACAGTTTCCGGAGATCGTCGATTTCTACCTGCCGCCCGAAGGCTGCTCGTACCGTATCGCCTGTGTCAGCATCAAAAAACAGTACCCGGGCCACGCCAAGCGCGTCATGTTCGGCATCTGGAGTTTCCTGCGCCAGTTCATGTACACCAAGTTCATCATCGTCACCGACGATGACGTCAACGTGCGCGACTGGAAAGAGGTGATCTGGGCGCTCACCACGCGCGTCGATCCCAAGCGCGACACGCTGATCGCCGACGCGACACCGATTGACTACCTCGATTTCGCCAGCCCGGTGGCCGGGCTCGGTTCGAAGATGGGCATTGATGCCACCAACAAATGGCCGGCGGAAACCAGCCGCGAATGGGGCACGCCGATTGCGATGAGTGACGACGTGAAAAAACGCGTCGATGCGCTGTGGTCGCAGCTGGGCTTGTAGTCCTGCCGCATCTTATCCATAAGTGATTGTTTTAATTGAATAATATTTCAGGCCGTATGGCCCTGGGCCAGGTGTGGCGATGAGCACGGTGCTGCTGCTCAAGCTGTTCCTGGTGCCCGCGCTGATCGCGGTGGTGACCTTTGCAGGCCGGCGCTGGGGGCCGGCAGTGGCGGGCTGGCTGTCCGCGTTCCCGATCGTCGCCGGGCCGATCCTGTGGTTCATTGCGCTGGAGCAGGGTGCAGAGTTCGCCGCGGTGGCGGCGGTGGGCACACTGGTCGGTGTGCTGGCGATCCTCGTCTACGGCATCTGCTATGCCTGGGCCGCCACGCGTTTCGGCTGGGCGGCCAGTCTTGCGCTGGCCTATGTGGGTTACGCCTTTGCTGCCGCTGCGGTGAGTGCTGTGCCGCTGGCGCTGACGGTGTCCACACTGGCGGTACTGGTCGCGTTGTTTTTCGCGCCACGCGCCTATCCCCGGCGCGAGGCGGGCGTGCCGCCTGCCAAACCCGCCAACGATCTGCTGCTGCGCATGGCGCTGGGCGCGGCGCTGGTGCTGGCAGTGACCCATTTCGCCGACAGCCTCGGCCCTTCGCTGTCGGGCGTGCTCGCGATGTTCCCGGTGATGAACACGGTGCTCGCGCTGTTCACCCA
>JAJTHX010000126.1 GCA_021300125.1 Betaproteobacteria bacterium
CCGGAGTTCACGGCCTCGCTCTGAACAGCAGGGGCTGGAGTAACATCAAAGGGCGCCTGAACGGCGCCCTTTGTTTTTGAGGAGCCTTGCGATGTCCACCTATGCCGCGCCGCTGAGAGACATGCAGTTCGCGATTGCCGGGTTCGCCGGGCTTGAGGGCATCGCCGCGCTGCCGGGCTGCGGCGAGGTCAATGCGGAGCTGGTCGAGGTCGTGCTCACCGAGGCCGGCAAGTTCGCGCAAGGCGTACTTGATCCGCTGAACCGGGTCGGCGATGTCGAAGGTGCGCGCTGGCAGGACGGCGTGGTCACCGCGCCGCCGGGTTTTGCCGAGGCCTACCGCCGGTTCACCGAAGGCGGCTGGAACGGGATCGGCGCGGATCCCGCATACGGTGGCCAGGGGCTGCCGCACTGCCTGTCGATGCCGCTGCAGGAGATGTGGAACAGCGCGAACATGGCCTTCTGCCTGTGCCCGATGCTGACCACGGGGGTGCAGGAGGCCTTGCTCCACCACGGCTCGCAGGACCTGCTCGACCGTTACATGGCCAGGCTGGTGTCGGGCGAGTGGAGCGGCACGATGAACCTGACCGAGCCGCAGGCCGGCTCCGACCTCTCCGCCGTGCGCAGCAGCGCGACACCGGAGGGCGATCACTACCGCATCCGCGGCACCAAGATCTACATCACCTGGGGCGAGCACGACATGGCCGCCAACATCGTGCACCTGGTGCTGGCGCGGCTCCCGGATGCGCCCGAGGGCGTGAAGGGGATTTCGCTGTTCGTGGTGCCGAAGTTCCTGCCCGATGCCGAGGGCAAACCCGGCGCGCGCAACGACGTCCGCTGCGTGTCGATCGAGAACAAGCTGGGCATCCACGGCAGCCCGACCTGCGTGCTCGCCTATGGCGACGGCCCGGGTGCGATCGGTTATCTCGTCGGCGAGCCGCACCGCGGCCTCGAGTACATGTTCACGATGATGAACCACGCACGGCTGGGCGTCGGCATGGAGGGCATCGCCCTCGCCGAGCGCGCCTACCAGCACGCGCTGGAATACGCGCGCACACGGGTGCAGGGCCGCGCCATCGGCCAGCGCAGCGGCGACCGCGTGACCATCATCCACCACCCCGATGTGCGGCGCATGCTGCTGACGATGAAGGCGCAGACCGAGGCGATGCGCGCGCTGGGTTATTTCGCTGCCGGCCAGCTCGACCGCGCCAGGCGTCATTCCGACGCCGCGCAGCGCGCCCGCCACCAGGCGCGGCTCGACCTGCTGACACCGGTGGTCAAGGGCTGGTGTACCGAGACCGCGGTGGAGGTCGCCTCGCTCGGCGTGCAGGTGCACGGCGGCATGGGGTTCATCGAGGAGACCGGCGCCGCGCAGTACCTGCGCGATGCGCGCATCTCGACCATCTATGAAGGCACCACCGGCATCCAGGCCAACGACCTGATCGGGCGCAAGGTCGGCGCTGAAAAAGGCGAGACCGCGTTTGCATTGATTGCCGAGATGCGCCAGCTCGATGCGCCACTGGCCGCGGCGGGTCCGGCCTGCGAGGCGCAGCGCCAAGCACTGGGTGCGGCAGTGACCGCGCTGGAGCGGGCCACCCAGTGGCTGGTGGACCACTACCGCGCGCGGCCCGAGGCCGCGGCGGCGGTGGCGGTGCCCTACCTGAAACTGTTCGGCGCCGTTGCCGGTGGCTGGCTGATGGCGCGCGCCTCGCTGCTCGCGGCGCAGCAGCTCGACCAGCCCGGCGCCGACCGCGCCTTCCTCAAGGCCAAGCAGGCGACCGCGCGGTTTTACCTCGAACACCTGCTGCCCCAGGCTGCTGCCCACGCCGATACCGTGACCGGTGGCGCCGATGCGGTGCTGGCACTCGACCCGGCGGCATTCTGATGCGGCGGCCTTTTCTGCCTGTTCTGCTGTGGATGTTGCTGCTGCTGGCCCCGCCGGGACTGCAGGCGCAGGCGCCTGCCCCAGCTCAAACCCAGCCCCAGCCCCAGCCGCTGAGCTGCGAGCAGATGGTGGCCGCGGCGCAGGCCGGCATCCGCTAGCGCGACCAGGGCGCCTCGCTGTCGCGCGTGCTGGCCGAACTCGAGGGGCCTGAACTGCGCGAACGCCTGAGCCTGGAAGACCATGCCCTGCTGCGGCGCGCCGTGCAGATGAGTTACACCAGCGAGATTTCGCTCCACGAACTGGCCGAAACCTGCAACGCCAGCCGCGGCGTCAAGCCGCGGCGCTGATGCGTCCTGCTGCGCGTAGAATGGCGCGACTTTCTGATCGAGGAGACCGTTCCATGTTTTTCCGTCATGCCGCAGGGCTGCTGCTGGGCCTGTTCGTATTGCTGCCGGCCTTTGCGCAGAAGCCCCCGCCCAAGCAGCCGAACGTGCCGCCGGAACACGAACGCGCCGGCGGGCCGTACGTGCCGACGCCGGCCGTGGTTGTCGACCGCATGCTGGCCCTGGCCAACGTCGGTCCCCGCGATTACGTGATGGATCTGGGCTCCGGCGACGGCGTGATCGTGATCACCGCCGCGCAGAAGCTTCAGGCGAGCGGCATGGGTGTCGACATTGACGAGGAGCTGGTGCGGCTGTCCAACGAGCGCGCGAAAAAACTGGGCATCGCCGAGCGCGTGCGTTTCGAGGCGCGCGACATTTTCAAGACCGATGTCAGCAAGGCCACCGTGGTCACGCTCTATCTGCTGCCCGAGTTCATGCGCCAGCTGCGGCCCAAGCTGTATGCCGAGCTGCGGCCGGGCACGCGCGTGGTGTCGCATGACTACCACTTCGAGGAGTGGATGCACGACAGCACCGTCACGTTCGACGTGCCGGAAAAGGAATTCATTTCCGGGGTGCCCCGCGCCACGCTCTATCTCTGGATCGTGCCGGCGAGGGTGGGTGGCCAGTGGAAGATGCAGGTGGATGGCCAGGGTGATTACGAGCTGTCGCTGCGCCAGCATTACCAGCGCTTCCAGGGTTCGGCGACGGCGGGCACCAACCGGATTTCGCTGCTGGAGCCGCAACTCAACGGCGCCGACATCCGTTTCGTGATGGAGCAGGGCAACCGCCGCGGCCTGTTTGCCGGCAAGGTGGACGGCAACCGCATCGAGGGCACCGTCAACTGGGGCGACGGCAAGTCCGGCAAGTGGCGCGCCACCCGCGCCGCGGGCTAGTTCATCAGCAGTGCCGGCGGTGCGTGCTCAAGCACGCCGCGGCGGAACGCCGCCTGGCTTTGCGCGAGGTCGAAGCCGACCGGATTCCAGGCGTCACTGATGACGCGGCCGCCGGCGGTGAAGTCGGCGGCGGGGCGGGCCTGTGCGAGCAGGTCCCATAACGTTCCCGCATGCTGCTCCGGCACGTCGGTCAGCGTCACC
>JAJTHX010000304.1 GCA_021300125.1 Betaproteobacteria bacterium
CGTTCGAGCAGCACATCGCGGTGGCGTGCCGGAACGGCCAGCCTGCCCTTGCTGTCGAGATTGAGTTGTGCGACCCCGCGAAACACGTGCCTCCCCCCGGCCCGTGGCAGAAGGCCTGCGGACCCTTCCGCAGCCATTTCTCCCACTTTTTACCACTTCATCCCACTATAAATAAGCGGGCTGTGTCGGTCAAGCGCGTTTTTCGGATTTCCTGTTACGCGACAAAGACTTACGTGTGCTTGTTGAGGCCGCAAACCATCAATTTTCTTGACAAAATAAACCATAAAAAACAATAGGATATTGCGCGTACTGAAAGTAGCGCATTAAATAATTGTGCTTAAAAATCAGGCAATTAGGCGGGGCGGCGTCGCCACCGCCCGACCCGGGCGGGATTCCGCAATCACGGGCTGGCCCGGAAAGGGGTGAAGCTGGCCGATAAGCCGGGTTCTGTCGTGGGCAGCCATTCCTCTGGGCCGCGCATCGCTGCGCGGCTCAAGCCACCTACCCGCAAGCTCGGCGGGACGCGTCAACGCTTGCCTATTCGGTGTTGCTCCGGGTGGAGGTTACCGTGCCGCCCGTGTTGCCACGCGCGCGGTGCGCTCTTACCGCACCTTTTCACCCTTACCTGATCCGGGGTTGCCCCCGGCCATCGGCGGTTCGTTCTCTGTGGCCCTGTTCCTCGCCTCGCGGCGGACGGGCGTTACCCGTCACCCTTCCCTGTGGAGCCCGGACTTTCCTCTGCCTGGGGTACGGACGATTGATCCCGCCCGCTTTGGTCCGCCGGCAGCGGCTGCCTGGCCAGCTTCATTGGCGAGTCTATCACGCGCCCCTTCCGATCCCGGGTTGGCGCATTCGCGCACACGCGCCATCAGGCGCAGCAAGTGATGGTCCTGCACGCCCAGCGCTTCCAGGTGGCGCAGGGTGTTCACCAGGTAATCGATATTGGGGCCACGCTCGCCGCAACAGGCTGCGATGCGCTTTGCCGCGACTTCCATCGCCAGACGCCCGGCGTAACCTTCATGGCCGCGGTTGGCGACAAAGGCGAGCGCGATGCGGCGGCGGCGCGGCGTGGTGACCGGCAGCAGCCGCGGCCAATACACGCCGCGGCGCAACTCGCGCTGCCACAGCGCTTCCAGCGCCTCGCTGCGGTCGGCGGCAGCGATGCAATAAGCAATGCCCCGGCAGGCGCCGCCCGGATCGAGTCCCAGCACCAGACCTGGCGCTTCGACCGTGCCGCGATAGCGGTTCGAGTCGATGCAGAAGCTGCGGTGATAGCCGCGCAGCAGGGCCGGTTCGGCGGCACTGTGTCTGAACCCGGGATCCCACATCAGGGAGCCGTAGGTGAAAATCCATGCGTCGCCGCGCGGCCAGTCAAGGCTGTTGTAATGCACGACACCGGCGGCAGCGGCGGCACGCACGTCGTTGCCTCGATTCACGCTGCGGTAAAGCTCCAGCCGATGGCGCCGCCGGCACGCAGCGGCACCAGGGTATCAGCACCGAAGGGCAGGCTTGCCGGCACGTTCCAGGCCTGGTCGCTTAGCACGATGCGGTCGGTGTTGCGCGGCAGGCCGTAGAAATCGGGGCCGAAATGGCTGGCAAAACCCTCCAGCCTGTCCAGCGCGCCAGCGGCGGCAAAGACCTCGGCATAAAGCTCGATGCCGGCGTGCGCGGTATACATGCCGGCGCAGCCGCAGTCGTTTTCCTTGGTGTGCCGCGCGTGCGGCGCGCTGTCGGTGCCGAGAAAGAACTTGGGGTTGCCGCTGACCGCCGCGGCAACCAGCGCCTCGCGATGGGTCTCGCGCTTGAGGATGGGCAGGCAGTACAGGTGGGGGCGCACGCCGCCGGCAAACATCGCGTTGCGGCTCATCATCAGGTGATGCGCGGTGATGGTCGCCGCGACGCGGGGCGGCGCCGCCCTGACAAACTCGGCAGCTTCGCGAGTGGTGATGTGCTCGAGCACGACACGCAGCCGCGGAAAGCGCTCCACCAGGGACACCAGCGTACGCTCTATGAATACGCGTTCGCGGTCATAGACATCGACCTCGTTGTCGGTGACTTCGCCGTGCAGCAGCAGCGGCATGCCGACTTCGGCCATCTTCTCGAGCACACCGTAGCACTTCTTGATCGACGTCACGCCGGAGTCGGAATTGGTGGTGGCGCCGGCAGGGTAATACTTGACCGCGTGTACCACCCCGCTCGACTTCGCCGCCGCGATTTCCCCGGGACGGGTGTTGTCGGTCAGATAGAGCGTCATCAGCGGCTCGAAGCGGCTGCCTGCAGGCAGGGCGGCAAGGATGCGCTCGCGGTAAGCCAGAGCCAGGGCCGTGGTGGTCACCGGCGGCCTCAGGTTGGGCATCACGATCGCGCGGGCAAAGCGCGCGGCGGTATGCGGCAGCACGTCGCGCATCGCCGCGCCGTCGCGCAGATGCAGGTGCCAGTCATCGGGTCGGGTGATGGTGATCGAGGTCATTGGCGGATTCAGTGAGGGTGTGACGGCATGTTAAACGCTGCGGACCGTAGCGTAAATTATTCGGGCCTGCGGCATCACGCCGCACCCTCCTTGATCGCCAGCGCGCGCTGGTAGAGGCCGTTGCGGGCCGCGCCGGTGAGTTTTGCCGCAATCGCCACCGCCTGCTTCAGCGGCAGCTCCGCGAGCAGGACGCGCAGCGTGCGTTCGGCAGCGCCATCATCGCCGCCGGGTCCGGCGGGGGCGCCGTCCACCACCAGAACGAACTCGCCGCGGCGGCGATTGTCATCCGCAGCAAGCCAGGGCCCGGCCTCGCCAAGGCTGCAGCGGTGTATTGTTTCGTGCAGCTTGGTCAGCTCGCGCGCGATGAGCACGCCACGGTCGTTGCCGAACACCGCGCGCAGATCCTCGACGCATTCGGCTATGCGGTGCGGCGCCTCGTAAAACACCAGCGCCGCAGTTTCCGCGGCCAGAGGCCCGAG
>JAJTHX010000395.1 GCA_021300125.1 Betaproteobacteria bacterium
GGCAGCCCGTGCTCGCGGATGATGGCCGCCAAGTCGGCGAACCAGGGAATGCCCGGCGGCTCGCCGCGCTCGATGCGCTGGAGCTCGCGGCTGAAGCCGGCGAGCAGGGCGAGGCGGTCGGCATCCGGCAGCGCGCCTTCGTCGGCGAAATCGTCGGATTCGCGGGCGAACCGGTAGATCAGGGCCACCGGCCGGCGCAGCCTGGCCGGCAGCAGCAGGGAGGCCACCGGAAAATTCTCGTAATGATCGACGGACACGGTCGCAGGGCGCGGAACAGCCGGACAAAACCGGCTCAATTGGCGTGAAAAACCTGAAAAAAAGCTGAAAATCCATGCGAATCAGCCACTTGGATGTTAAAACCGGTGCTGGCCCAAGGGGGCTGACCGCAGCGGCATATAGTACAATCAAAGTGTTGCAGAAATGCTGGTCGTGCCGCTGGCAACCGTGGGGCGTCCGGAGGCCGTTGTTGCAGCGCGAAAGTGGCGAAATTGGTAGACGCACCAGATTTAGGTTCTGGCGCCGAAAGGCGTGTGGGTTCGAGTCCCTCCTTTCGCACCAGGTCAACTGAACAGGGAATGAATTGATGCAAGCGAACTTGGAAACGCTGGGCAGCCTCCAGCGCAAACTGAATGTCGTGGTGCCGATGGCCGAGATCGACAGCGAAGTCGAGAACCGGCTCAAGCGCCTGTCGCGCACCGTCAAACTGGCCGGTTTCCGGCCTGGCAAGGTGCCGTTCAAGGTGGTGGCCCAGCAGTTTGGCCCCCAGGTGCGCCAGGAGGTGCTCGGCGACACGCTGCAGAAAAGCTTCGGCGATGCCGTTAACCAGCAGAACCTGCGCGTGGCCGGCTATCCGAAATTCGATGCGGCGCCCCCCGGTGAAGGCGCTGCCGAGTTCAGCTACAGCGCGACCTTCGAGGTCTATCCCGAGGTCGTGGTCGGTGATGTCGCCAAGGCCGTGGTCAAGCGCGCCAAGCTCGAGGTGAGCGAGGCCGACGTCGACAAGACCCTCGAAATCATGCGCAAGCAGCGTGTGAGCTACGAGGCCGTCGACCGCGCAGCCGGCGAGGGCGACCGCGTGACGATGGACTACGTCGGCACCATCGACGGCGTCGAATTCGCCGGCGGCAAGGCGCAGGACCAGAGCATCGTACTCGGCGAGGGCCGTTTCCTGCCCGAGTTCGAGAAGGCGCTGCCGGGCCTGAGGGCGGGCGACAGCAAGAGCTTCGAGCTGAAGTTTCCCGACGACTACGCCGGCAAGGAAGTGGCGGGCAAGACCGCGGTGTTCGCGGTGACGGTGAAGGCGGTGGCAGCAGCGAAGCTGCCCGAGATCGACGCCGAGTTTGCGAAGTCCCTCGGTGTTGCCGATGGCGACATCGCCAAGATGCGCGCCGAAGTGCGCGGCAACCTTGAACGAGAGGTTGCGGCCAGGACCAAGGCCCGCACCAAGGAACGGGTGATGGATGCGTTGATGGAGGTGACCCAGATCGAGGTGCCGAAGGCGCTGGTCGAGATGGAAATCGAGCGCCTGCAGCAGATGGCGCGCCAGGACCTCGCTGCTCGCGGCATCCCGGTCGGCGACAACGTGCCGCTGCCGGCGGAGATGTTCGAGAAAAACGCGCAGCGTCGCGTCACCCTTGGCCTGATTCTGGGCGAGGTGGTGCGCGGGCAGAACCTCGCGGCGAAGCCGGAGCAGGTCAAGGTCGCGGTCGAGGAGCAGGCGCAGAGCTACGAACGGCCGGAGGAAGTGGTGAAGTGGTTCTACTCCTCGCCCGAGCGCCTGCGCGAGATCGAGGGCATGGTGCTGGAAGAGAATGTTGTGGCCTGGGTACTGGGCAAGGCCAGGGTCGAGGATGATTCGCTGTTGTTCGATGAATTGATGGGGAATGCGAAATGAAGGGTTTCACCGAGCCGTTTGCGATGATGCAGGAACCGCAGAACCTAGGCCTGGTGCCGATGGTGATCGAGCAGAGCGGCCGTGGCGAGCGCGCCTTCGACATCTACTCGCGCCTGCTCAAGGAGCGCGTGGTGTTCTTGGTCGGGCCGGTCAATGATGCCACCGCCAACCTGATCATTGCGCAACTGCTGTTTTTGGAGTCGGAGAACCCCGACAAGGACATCTCCTTCTACATCAACTCGCCGGGCGGCTCGGTGACTGCCGGCATGGGTATCTACGACACCATGCAGTTCATCAAGCCGGACGTGTCCACACTGTGCGTCGGCCAGGCGGCGAGCATGGGTGCGCTGCTGCTGACCGCGGGCGCCAAGGGCAAGCGCTTCTGCCTGCCCAACTCGCGGGTCATGATCCATCAGCCGATGGGCGGTTTCCAGGGGCAGGCCTCGGACATCGAGATCCATGCCAAGGAAATCCTGTTCCTGAAAGGCAAGCTGAACCAGATCCTGGCCAAGCATACCGGACAGGACATTGCCACCATCGAGCGCGACACCGATCGCGACAACTTCCTTTCCGCCGAGGCGGCGGTAAACTACGGACTGGTGGATCGCGTGCTCTCCAGCCGCGCCCAGGCGGCAGCCTGAGGCGGGCGGGCACGGGACCGGGTTTCAGGGCAACGCAGGGCTAGCAGAGGACGGCGGTAATGACGGAAAAGGCCAGCGGTGAAAAGTTGCTGTACTGCTCGTTCTGCGGCAAGAGCCAGCACGAGGTGCGCAAGCTCATCGCGGGACCTTCGGTGTTCATCTGCGATGAATGCATCGAGCTCTGCAACGACATCATCCGCGAGGAAACCCAGGGCGGCGAGGCGGCCAAGGGCGCGAAGTCCGACCTGCCGGTGCCGCACGAGATCCGCGACATCCTCGACCAGTATGTGATCGGCCAGGACACCGCCAAGCGCATCCTCGCCGTTGCGGTCTACAACCACTACAAGCGGCTGCGCAACGTCAGCAAGAACGACGACGTCGAGCTGTCAAAATCGAACATCCTGCTGATCGGCCCCACCGGCTCGGGCAAGACGCTGCTCGCGCAGACGCTGGCGCGGCTGCTCAACGTGCCCTTCGTGATGGCCGACGCTACCACTCTGACCGAGGCCGGTTATGTCGGCGAGGACGTCGAGAACATCATCCAGAAGCTGCTGCAGAAGTGCGATTACGATGTCGAGAAAGCGCAGCGCGGCATCGTCTATATTGACGAGATCGACAAGATCTCGCGCAAGTCGGACAACCCCTCGATCACACGCGACGTGTCGGGCGAGGGCGTGCAGCAGGCCCTGCTCAAGCTGATCGAGGGCACCATCGCCTCGGTGCCCCCCCAAGGTGGGCGCAAGCATCCGAACCAGGAGTTCGTGCAGGTCGACACCACCAACATCCTGTTCATCTGCGGCGGCGCCTTCGATGGCCTCGACAAGGTGATCCGCTCACGCTCCGAGAAAAGCGGCATTGGCTTCGGTGCCGAGGTGCGCAGCAAGGACAACCGCCGCGACATCGCCAAGGTGCTGCGCGACTGCCAGCCCGAGGACCTGATCAAATACGGCCTGATCCCTGAGTTCGTCGGTCGCCTGCCTGTGATCGCGACCCTGGCCGAGCTCGACGAGGCGGCGCTGATCGAGATCCTGACCCAGCCGAAGAACGCGCTGCTCAAGCAGTTCCAGAAAATGTTCGCGATGGAAGGCGTGGAGCTGGAAGTACGCGAAGGCGCGCTGAAGGCGGTCGCACGCAAGGCCCTGGAACGCAAGACCGGAGCCCGCGGCCTGCGCTCGATCCTCGAGCACACGCTGCTCAATACCATGTTCGACCTGCCGTCGATGGAGAATGTGGTCAAGGTGGTTGTGGACGAGGGTACCATCACCAGCGATGCCGCACCGCTGCTGATCTACTCGGATCAGCCCAAAGTTGCCGGGTCCAGCGTCTGACCGGATTGCGGACAAGCCCGATCCAGCCCTGCCGTCACGGCGGCTTGTCTGTCCCGTTTCGCATCTCCGTTACTGCGGCATCTCCCGCTTTTTTCCGTTATCTTGTGAGCATGGCGGCGGCGCGCTTGATTTGGCGTGGTCCGCCCCAAGCTGCTTGATGTCCAAACTTTCAGGTGACACCGATGAATGACCAAATAGCCAGTGAAAACAACAGCATGGAAATGCCCCTGCTGCCCTTGCGGGATGTGGTGGTGTTCCCGCACATGGTCATTCCGCTGTTTGTGGGCCGTCCGAAGTCGATCAAGGCCCTCGAAACCGCGATGGAGGCCGGCAAGAGCATCGTGCTGGTCGCGCAGAAGTCCGCAGCCAAGGATGAACCGGCGCCGGAAGACCTCTACGATGTCGGCAGCATCGCCAACATCCTGCAGATGCTGAAACTGCCCGATGGCACGGTCAAGGTGCTGGTCGAGGGTAGCCAGCGCGCGCGCATCCACGCCGTTAACGACCTCAAATGCC
>JAJTHX010000389.1 GCA_021300125.1 Betaproteobacteria bacterium
GAGGCCGTGGCCTATGCGCGGGCGCTGAAGGCCGAGGGCTGTGCCTACGTCACGGTCTCCGGCGGCGGCGTGGTGCTCGACGCGAAGATTCCGCTCGGGCCCGGCTACCAGGTGCCGTTCGCCGCGCGCGTGAAACGCGAAACCGGTATCGTCACCGGCGCGGTGGGCCTGATCAGCGATCCGCACCAGGCCGAGGCGATCATTGTGGGAGGCGAGGCCGATTTCGTGTCACTGGCGCGGGTGATGCTGTTCAATCCGCGCTGGCCGCAGCATGCCGCGGTGGAACTCGGTGCCGAAATAGGCTGGCCGCCGCAATACGAACGCGGCTCGCCGAAACTGTGGCGGCCAGGGCGAACCCTGGGCCGGCTGGCGTGATGCGGGCGGGTGCAGACATGATGCGCGTGCTGCTGCTGTCAATCTGTATTGCGTGTATTGCGGCGCTTGTACCCGAGGCCGCGGCCCAGGTCCCGGGCAAGTTTCCGCAGCGGCCGCTGCGGCTGGTGGTGCCCGCACCACCTGGTGGCACCACCGATTTGCTGGGACGCCTGGTGGCCGAGCGCCTCGCTGACGCGCTGGCGCAGCAGGTGGTGGTGGACAACCGCGGCGGCGCCGGCGGTGTGCTCGGCACCGAACTGGTGGCGCGTGCGCCGGCCGACGGCCACACCCTGGGCGTGATCTACACGCCGCATACCGTGCTGCCGCATCTGCAGAAAAAACTGCCCTACGACGCGCTGAAGGATTTTGCCGCGGTGACCCAGCTCACCGAAGCGCCGCTGGTGCTGGTGGTGCATCCCGCGCTGCCGGTGCACAAGCTGCAGGATCTGATCGCGCTGGCGAAAACGAAACCGCTGGTCTACGGCTCGGCCGGCAACGGCAGCGGCGGCCACCTCTCGGGCGAGCTGCTGAAGCAGATGGCGAAGATCGACGCCGTGCATGTGCCGTACAAGGGCGCGGGACCCGCCGCAATAGACCTGATGGCAGGGCAGATCCAGTTCCAGTTCGGCTCGCACATCACGACCCGGGGTTTTGTCGCTGCGGGCAAGCTGCGCGCGATTGCGGTCACCAGCGCGAAACGCTCGCCGGAGCTGCCCAGCCTGCCGACGGTGGCCGAGCAGGGCCTGCCGGGCTTCGAGTTCGTCAACTGGTTCGGCCTCGTGGCGCCGGCGCGCACATCGCCGCTCGTCACCGGCGAGTTGCAGCAGCGTGTCGCCGCGGTCCTCGCGCAGGCGGCGGTGCGCGACAAACTGGCCGCACTCGATTCGGTGATTGTCGGCAGCAGCCCAGCGGCATTTGCCGCGTTTCTGGCCGCCGACCTGGACAAATGGGGGCGGGTGCTGCGCAACTCGGGCATCAAAGCCGAGTGACACCCTGAGCGCGTCAGGGTTATCGCGGTTGCGGCGCGGGCTGCCAGGGGCGCGGCGACTATAATGCGCGCATGACCGCGCTCGCGCCCGTGCAGGCCCCGAAAGACATCTTCAGCCACCGCAAGTACTGGGCGGCACGCCTCGGCACGGCCCCGTTCCTGCCGATGTCGCGCGCCGAGATGGACAAACTCGGCTGGGAAGAGTGCGACATCATCCTCGTCACCGGTGATGCCTATGTCGATCATCCGAGCTTCGGCATGGCGATCATCGGCCGCCTGCTCGAAGCCCAGGGCTTCCGCGTCGGCATCATCAGCCAGCCCGACTGGCACTCGGTGGAACCGTTCCGGGCGCTGGGCCGGCCGAAGCTGTTCTTCGGCATCACCGCCGGCAACATGGATTCGATGGTCAACCGCTACACCTCGGACCGGCGGGTGCGCAGCGACGATGCCTATACGCCCAATGCCGAGCCGGCGAAGCGGCCGGACCGCTCGGTCATTGTCTACAGCCAGCGCGCGCGCGAGGCCTATGCCGGCGTGCCCATCATCATCGGCGGCATCGAGGCGAGCCTGCGCCGCATCGCGCATTTCGACTACTGGTCGGAGAAGGTGCGCCGTTCGGTGCTGGTCGACGCCAAGGCCGACCTGCTGGTCTACGGCAACGCCGAGCGCGCCATCGTCGACATCGCGCACCGTCTGGCGGCGCGCCAGACGCCCGCCGACATCACCGACATCCGCGGCACCGCCTTCCTGCGTGCCGCGGTGCCCGAGGGCTGGATCGAGATCGATTCCACACGCATCGACATGCCGGGACCGCTCAATCCGCCGATGGATCCCTACGCGATGGAGGGCGTGACGCCGAAAGCGGAAGCCCCGGCCCCGGCAAAGGGGGCGCAGGCGGGGCCCCAGGTGGTGAGATTCATCCGCGAAGTGAAGAACGAAGATCGCTGCCGCAGCGTGATCCGCATGCCGGCCTTCGAGGCGGTGGCCGAAGACCCGGTGCTCTATGCCCATGCCTCGCGCATCCTGCATGTCGAATCCAACCCCGGCAACGCGCGCGCGCTGGTGCAGCGCCACGGCGACCGGGAGGTCTGGATCAGTCCGCCGCCGATTCCGCTGACGACGAAGGAGATGGATGCGCTGTACGAGCTGCCCTATGCGCGCGTGCCGCACCCGTCGTACGGCAAGGCCAAAATCCCGGCTTACGAAATGATCCGCTTTTCGGTGACGATACAGCGCGGCTGTTTCGGCGGCTGCACCTTCTGCTCGATCACCGAGCATGAGGGGCGCATCATCCAGAACCGCTCCGAGGATTCGATCATCCGCGAGGTGGAGCAGATCCGCGATACGGCGCCCGGTTTTACCGGAGTCATTTCCGACCTCGGCGGCCCCACCGCGAACATGTACCGGCTCGCCTGCAAGAGCAGGGAAATCGAAAGCTCGTGCCGCCGTCCGTCCTGCGTGTATCCCGGGGTGTGTCCGAACCTGAACACCGACCACGCGCCGCTGATCAGGCTCTACCGCCGCGCGCGCGCGCTGCCCGGCATCAAGAAAATCCTGATCGGTTCCGGCGTGCGCTACGACCTCGCGGTGGAATCGCCCGAGTATGTGAAGGAACTGGCGCAGCACCATGTCGGCGGCTATCTCAAGATCGCTCCGGAGGCCATCGGCGAAGGCCCCCTGTCGAAGATGATGAAGCCGGGCGTCGGCAGCTACTACAAGTTCAAGGAGCTGTTCGACAAGTACTCGAAGGAAGCCGGCAAGGAGCAGTACCTGATCCCGTATTTCATTGCCGCGCATCCGGGCACCACCGACGAGGACATGCTCGAGCTCGCGCTGTGGCTGAAGCACAACGGCTTCCGTGCCGACCAGGTGCAGGCTTTCCTGCCCTCGCCGATGGCCACGGCCACCGCGATGTATCAATCCGGCAAGAATCCGCTGCGCAAGGTCACGCGGGCGAGCGAGGACGTCATCATCCCCAAGGGCCTCAGGGTGCGCCGCCTGCACAAGGCCTTCCTGCGCTACCACGATCCGGAGAACTGGCCGATGCTGCGCGAGGCCCTGCGCCGCATGGGCCGCGCCGACCTGATCGGCCCGGGCAAGCGACAGCTGATTCCGGCGTTCCAGCCTGCGGGCACGGGCCTCAAGCCCGAGGGCGCGCGCAAGCCGACCAAGTATCAGCAGTTCCGCACCCAGCACACCGGCCTGCCGCCGGCGCCGCAGGCGCGTGACCGCAAGGCTGCGCCGGCAAAACCGAAAAAAACCGCCCGCGCGAAGCCGCGTTAACTGTTGCGCCCGGCCAGCCGCCGCTGCAGCAGCGGCGTGGTGCCGACCACCAGCAGGTCCAGCACGCAGTAGAGGGCACCGGCGGTGAGCGGCGGGTTCAGCGTGGCAAGGCCCAGCCAGGGCACTTCGGCGTGCCAGCGCCAGTTGCCGAGCGCAGTGCCGTAAATCTCCATCGCCAGCGCCAGCACGAACATGACTGCGTAGAGCTTGCGCGCACGGCTGAACGCCATGCAGGCGAGCAGCAGGCTGAAGAACAGCGGGCCGAGGGTGTCGCTGCCGCTGACCGCCAGCCACAGCACCAGCGGCGCGGCGAGTGCCGGTACCGCGACCACGATCCAGTCGGGCAGCCGGGTGGCCAGCGTGAGGCCCAGCGCGAAGAGCAGGGCATGGCCCGGCGGCACGAACAGCGGAATGTTGCCGAGCCGGTAGTCGTAGAGCCCCCACACCAGCGACAGCAAGATTGCGCCTGCGGTGGCGAAGGCCACGCAGACCATCAGGCGCAGCCGCGCAGGCGTGCCGGAGCGCGCCATCCAGTAAATCAGCAGCGCCCAGGTCGCGACGCTCACCAGCGGCTGTCCCCACAACGCGAGCTGCTGGTCGACGTAGAGCCCGAAGACGATCAGTGCGACGATCAGCCAGGGTGAGGGCGCAGCCGCGGAAGGGGTCTCGGCCAGCGCCGAAGGGTTAACGTAACCCATTGTTTATATAAATATTTATTTACCGCTGAATGTCGGCCTGCGCTTGTCCTTGAAGCTGGCAATGCCTTCCCTGGCGTCCGCGCTCTGGCGGATGCGCTGGATGGTGGCGCGGCCCTGTGCGGCCAGTTCCGAGGGGCCCTTCGGAATGACGCGGCCGACGTAATCGCGCAATACCGCAATGACCATCGGCGCGTTGTCGGCGAGCTGGCGCGCATAGACCAGCGCAGCCTCCAGTTGTGTGCCGGGTTCGACCAGTTGGTTGACGAGGCCCACCTGGTACATGCGCTCGGCGCTGATTTCATTGCCGACCAGCATCAGTTCCATCGCCACCTTGTGCGGGATGCGCGCGGCGAGCCCCGCAATCGCGGCGCCGGTGAAGCCGACCTTGGCTTCGGGGAACATGAACTTTGCGTCGCTGGCCGCGACGCAGAGGTCGCACATCTGCACGATCACCACCCCGCCGCCGACCACCCAGCCGCCGACCGCGGCCACCAGCGGCTTCTGCATCATCACGCCGACATTGGGCACGCAGGCCGGGAAATCCTCAGGCGGGCCCTTGATGTCGGCGCCGCCGGTGAAATGCGCACCGGCATGGGTCAGTACACCGACGCGGTCCTCACCCTCGTTCAGCCGCTCCAGCGCGGCGCGCAGCTGCAGCGCGACTTCGTTGTTGATGGCATTGCGCTTCTCGGGCCGGTTCAGCGTGATGATTGCAACGCCCTCGCGGGATTCGTAAGTCACTACGGGTGAGGTCATGGCTGTTCTCCGGTTGGGGCGCTGAGCGTGGCGCGGCCGTCGAGCGCAATGGCACCGCGGCCGGCTTCCCGCACCAGCAGGGGATTGATGTCGAGTTCGGCGAGCCGGGGCCCGAGTGCGGCGGCAAGGCTGCCCAGGCGCACGACCACATCGGCGAGCGCGTCGATGTCGGCGGGCCGGCGTCCGCGCGCGCCGTTGAGCGCCGGGGCAATGCGCAAGGCGGCAATCAATCGCTTTGCGTGTGCCGCGGATACCGGTGCCAGCGCCATCTGCACGTCGTCGAGCATTTCCACCAGCACGCCGCCGCTGCCGACGAGGACCACCGCGCCGAATTGCGCATCCCAGCGGCAGCCGACAATCAGCTCAATTCCGCCCTGGAGCATCGGCTGCACCACGCAGCCGTCGAGCACGGCGCCGGGCTGGTGTGCGGCAAGACCGGCGGCAATACCCTGCCAGGCGTCGCGCAGTGCGGTTTCGTCGCGAATGCCGAGTTGAACCGCGCCGGCTTCGCTTTTGTGTAAGAGTTCGCGGCTCACACCTTTGAGCACCACCGGCCAGCCGATCTGCCGGACCTGGGCGAGAGCCTGGTCCACCGTTGGCGCGAGTACATCCTCGGTGGTGGCGATGCCGCAGCGGCGAAGCAGTGCCTTGGTCTCCGGTTCATTGAGGCGGCCTGCGTGCAGGGTTGCGGCATGCTGCAATGCCGTTGCGGGCACATCGGTCAGTGCGGCCGCCGGCGGTTTGCGCAGGGCCTCGCCGTAATCCACGGCGGCGCGCAGCACGCGCAGCGCATCGTCGAGGCGGTTGGTGAACGGGCAGCCGATGTCGCGCAGGGCCTGTCGCGCGCCATCGACGAGCGAGCCCGGCGTGAGCAGGATCGCGGTGGGTTTGCCGGATTCAAGCGCAGCCTGCCCCCACTGGCGCACCTTGTCTTCGAGCTGCGGCGTGGTCGCGACCGCGATCAGGATCGCGCCGATTGCAGGATCCGCGGCGAACGCGCGATAGGCGGTGAGTGCGCTGTCCAGGCCGCTGGCGCGGGGCAGGCCGCCGACGTCGAGCGGATTGATCAGCCGTCCCGGCGGCAGCAGCGGGCGCAATGCGGTTTCGGTGGCCGTGCCCGGTGCGGCAAGCGTGAGCCCTGCGGCAATGACGCGGTCACCGGTGACCGCGACGGTGCCGCCCGAGGGCGAGATCACCGCGATGGCCGGGGACTGCGGCACGCCGCAGCGGATCAGGAAATGGGCGCAGTAAATCAGGGCTTCCGGATCGTCGAGCAGGATCACCCCATGGTCGCGGCAGGCCGCTGCCCACACGGCGTAGGAACCGGCGAGGCTGGCGGTGTGCGATTGCGTGAGCTGCTGTCCGGCTTCGCTGCGTCCGGCCTTGACTGCGAGGATGGGCTTGCCGGCGGTGTGCGCGCGGCGCGCGAGTTCGAGGAAACGCCGTCCGTTCCTCAGGCCTTCGACATAGAGGCAGATCGCGCGCGTGCCTGCATCGTCGATGAAATACTCGATGAGGTCGCAGAGTTCGATGTCGGCCTGGTTGCCGACCGTGGCGGCCACGCTGAAACCGGCGCCACAGTCCTGCGCATGCGAAATCAGCGAAGCCATCAGCGAGCCGCTCTGGCAGGCGAGGCCGATGGCGCCGCGCGGCATCGGTCCCGCCGCCAGTGCTACGGAGGAAGTCAGTGCCAGATTCAGCGGCGGGTTGATGTAGCCGAGGCAGTTGGGCCCGATCAGGCGCAGGCCGTGGCGGCGCGCGATGGACACCAGTTCATCCTGACGCGCGGCGCCCTCCGCGCCGGTTTCGGCGAAGTCCGCGGTGATGACCACCGCACCGCGCACTCCGGCGCGGCCGGCGTCTTCCAGCGCTGTCGCGAGATGAGGCGCGGGCAGTGCGAGCAGGCAGGCATCAATGTCGAGGCCGCTGCCGTTGAGGCGGGGCAGTGCGGGGAGGCCGAGGACTTCGCTGGCGCTGGGATGGACCGGGACGATGCGGCCCGCATAGCCGTGCTTGAGCAGAAACTTCATGACCCGACCGCCGAACTTGGCGGGGTCGGCCGAGGCGCCATACACGGCGACGCTGCGCGGGCTGAAGATTGCCCGCAGTGTGGAAATGGCAGGGTTCATAGCAGGCGACGAGGATAACATCGGTGCCTTGGGGCATCCGGCGGGCGACCTGTCTGCCGCCGTTACAGCGCAGGGGGAATTCATGGAAGACGTGGCCGTAGTGACCGGCGCCAGTTCCGGCATCGGCGAGGCGATCGCGCAGGATCTGCTTGATCAGGGACGCACCGTGGTGACCCTGCAGAGGCGCCCGCCGCGTATCAAACATCCCAAGATCCTGTTCCACGCGGTCGACCTGGCAGATGCCGCTGCGGCAGAGGCCGTTGCGAAGCAGGTCGCTGCGACTTACCCTGTGCGCTATCTGGTCAATAACGCCGGGGCCAACCGGCCCGGCAGCCTGGAACAGGCGACGGTGGAGGACATGGACCATGTCTATGCGCTGAATGTCAGGGCGGCGATGATCCTGATCCAGACCCTGGTGCCAGGCATGCGCGCAGCCGGGTTCGGCCGCATCGTCAGCATTTCCTCCCGCGCCATCCTGGGCAAGACCCAGCGCTTGGCCTATGCCGCGGGGAAGGCCGGTCTGGTCGGCATGACTCGGGTACTTTGCCTGGAGTTGGCAGGAGATGGCATCACGATTAACGCAGTTGCACCCGGTCCGGTGGCGACCGAGTTGTTTGATAATGGCCATCCGATCGGCAGTGCCAAGCGCCAGGCGGTGATCGACAGCATCCCGGTGAAATGGGTGGGGCGCCCCCAGGATGTGGCGCGGGCGGTCAGTTTTTTCCTGAGTCCCGATGCCGGTTACATTTCGGGGCAGCTGCTGTTTGTGTGTGGCGGCAGCAGTGTCAGTGGTTCCGGTGGAAACTGATAACTGACTGATTTAATTGGATTAATTTTCCCCCGGCCGTCTTTCCAGGCTTGCACAGGCAATTCATCAGTTTGTGCCCACTTACAAACTGATCCTGGGCGCGGGCGGCCACCTGCAATGTTCAGCGGCCGGTCCAGCCACCTCGGGACACGCCGGGGCAGGCCCCAGGCGTATGGCGTGTCCGCCCTTTTGCGCCGGCCTTGGTCTTGCCCCTCGGTTGCGGGGACGCGGCATCCGCAGCGGCGGACGCCGGCATTTTCCATGCCGATTCATTGACATCCATGGGCCGCCCTCGCATAATTGAGGGCTTCGTTCGGAGGGGTTCCCGAGCGGTCAAAGGGGGCAGACTGTAAATCTGTTGGCTCAGCCTTCGAAGGTTCGAATCCTTCCCCCTCCACCAGGATTTTCCGCTTTGGAATGGCCTGGATTTGCAGCAAAGGGGCTCAGGCTCCGGAACGTGGTGTGTGGTGACGGGGTTCGGCAGTGCAGGGCGGGTGTAGCTCAATGGTAGAGCAGAAGCCTTCCAAGCTTACGACGAGGGTTCGATTCCCTTCACCCGCTCCAGGTTAGGCTTCCCAGCGCGAGCAGGGCGGCAAAAAGCGGCGGTTTTTGCGCCCATGTAGCTCAGTGGCAGAGCACTCCCTTGGTAAGGGAGAGGTCGCGTGTTCAATCCACGCCATGGGCACCAGATTGCGGTGTGTCCGTTCGCGGCAAACCGCGGTGGCATGCGGGTGTTAGGTGTTGGCGCAGGTTTGGTTTCAGCGGGTTTTGTGTTTGAGGCAATACAATCGGTTCGGGTTCTTTTTTCTTATCCATTCAACGCGCATACGGTAGGGAATAGCAATGGCCAAAGGCAAATTTGAGCGTACGAAGCCGCACGTGAACGTGGGGACGATTGGGCACGTGGACCACGGCAAGACGACCCTGACTGCGGCGATCACGACGGTGCTGTCGACGAAGTTTGGCGGGGAAGCGAAGGCCTACGACCAGATTGACGCGGCGCCGGAAGAGAAGGCGCGCGGGATCACGATCAACACGGCGCACGTTGAATACGAGACGGCGAACCGTCACTACGCGCACGTGGACTGCCCGGGCCATGCCGACTACGTGAAGAACATGATCACGGGTGCGGCGCAGATGGACGGCGCGATCCTGGTGGTATCGGCCGCTGACGGCCCGATGCCGCAGACGCGCGAGCACATCCTGCTGGCGCGCCAGGTGGGCGTGCCCTACATCATCGTGTTCATGAACAAGGCCGACATGGTCGACGACAAGGAGCTTCTGGACCTTGTCGAAATGGAGGTGCGTGAACTGCTCTCCAAATACGAATTCCCGGGGGACGACACCCCGATCGTGATCGGCTCGGCGCTCAAGGCGCTCGAGGGCGACAAGAGCGACATCGGCGTGCCGGCGGTGATCAAGCTGGTCGAGGAGATGGACAAGTACATCCCCGTGCCGAAGCGCGACGTCGAGAAGCCGTTCCTGATGCCGGTCGAGGACGTGTTCTCGATCTCGGGCCGTGGCACGGTGGTGACGGGGCGGGTGGAGCGGGGCATCGTGAAGGTGGGCGAGGAGATCGAGATCGTGGGCATCAAGCCGACGATCAAGACGACCTGCACGGGCGTGGAGATGTTCAGGAAGCTGCTGGACCAGGGCCAGGCGGGCGACAACGTGGGCGTGCTGCTGCGCGGCACGAAGCGTGAGGATGTCGAGCGTGGTCAGGTGCTCGCGAAGCCGGGCAGCATCATGCCGCACACCAAGTTCGAGTGTGAGGTGTACGTGCTGACGAAGGAGGAGGGCGGTCGTCACACGCCGTTCTTCAAGGGCTA
>JAJTHX010000314.1 GCA_021300125.1 Betaproteobacteria bacterium
AGGTTGCTTACGGCGGCATCCGCGCGGTCAAGGGCATCGATCTCAGGGTGGCAGCCGGAGAAATCGTCGCCCTGATCGGGGCCAATGGCGCGGGCAAATCCACCACCCTGAAGGCACTGGCGGGGCTGTTGCGGCCACACTCGGGCACGCTGCGCTATGGCGGCGACGATGTCACCGGCAAACCGGCGTATCATCTGGTCCGAAAGGGGCTCTCCCTGGTGCCCGAAGGTCGCGGCGTGTTCCCGCGCCTGACCGTTGCCGAGAATCTGGCCATGGGCGCCTACATCCGCAATGATCGCAACGAAATCCGCAACGATCTGGACAGGGTCTGCGCGCTGTTTCCCCGTCTGGCCGAGCGCAAGACCCAACTGGCCGGCACGCTGTCGGGCGGCGAGCAGCAGATGCTGGCGATCGGGCGCGCGCTGATGTCACGGCCGAAGCTCCTGCTGCTCGACGAGCCGAGCATGGGACTTGCGCCGCTGATGGTGCAGAAGATTTTCGAGACGGTGCGTGCGATAGCCGCCGAGGGCGTAACGCTGCTGCTGGTCGAACAGAATGCAAAGCTGGCGCTGGAAACCGGCAGCCGCGGCTACGTGATGGAAAGCGGCCGCATCGTGCTCGCCGACAGCGCGCCCGCCCTGCTGGCAAGCCCGCAGGTGCGCCAGGCCTATCTTGGCGAATGAGTTTGGTAAGAACGGACTGAACGGATGAAAAAACCCGAGCTTCAGATCAATCTGTCGTCGCTGAAAATCGGGGCAGCCACGCTGTTTGGCGGCGGCCTGCGGCGCAACCTGCGCATGCTGGGCATGGCCGCGGCGGCGGCGGCGCTGATCGGGCTGCTCGGCTTCCTTTACCTGAGAAGCCAGGGCGTCGACTACCACCAGCAAAGCGAAATCCTCGGCTACCTGCGCGAACTCAGGGAAATCGACGGCCGCTGGGATATCGGGGTGCTGCGCTCCCGAATCGAGGTGGCCGCCGGGCGGGAAAGCGCGGCTGCGCCCCAGAACAACCGCGTGCCGGACCTGCTGCAACGGCTGAAAACCGCGGCGACCGAGGTCAACAGCCCCGTGCTTGAACGCGGCCTGCCCGAACTGACGCGGGCTTTCGAGCAGAAAACCGAACTGCTCAACCGCCATCGCACCGCCGCTGCGACCGTATCCTCCGCGCTCACCAAAATCGTCGAATTTGACACCGAGGTCGCCGGACTGGTGCGCGGCGCCTGGCAGGTGGTGCCGCAGCGCGAGCGCCTGGTCGCGGTGGAAAGCACCGCAGCGCTGCTGTTCGCGCATGTGATGCGCTACGCCGCCGACCCCACCGAGGAAGAGCGCAAGAACGTCGAGACATTCGCCGCCGATCTGCGTCAGGCCGGCAACGGCATGCCCCAGGTACTGCGCGAGGGCCTGGCGCGCATGGACGCGACCGTGCAGCAGGTGCTGGGTGCCAAGCCGATGGAGGACGAGTTGTTCCGCCGCATTGCGCTCGCCTCGGCCGGCCCGCGCATCGACAGCCTCACCGACGCCTTCAGTGCCGAAACGGCCGAAACGCAGATCAACAGCGAACGCTACCGCATCTACCTGATCGCCTATGCGGGTGCGATGCTGATCCTGATCGGCTGGTTGCTGTCGAAACTGGCGCTGAGCTACCGCCTGCTCGAATCCCGGGTCGAGGAGCGCACGCGTGAACTCTCTGATGCCTTGACCCAGCTCAAGGAGTCGGAGGCCCAGTTGATCCAGACAGAGAAAATGTCTTCTCTGGGCCAGATGGTTGCCGGCATCGCGCACGAGATCAACACGCCGCTGGCCTACGTCAAGAACAGCCTCGGTTCTGTGGCCGCCAAGCTGCCTGAAGTGAAAAAGCTGATCGTCGAAACCAACAAGCTGCTCAAGCTGATGGAGGCCGGAAGCCCAGACCCGGCCACCCTGCAGGCCCAATACCTGTCGGTGCGGGAGTTGGTCAACCATTTTGCCGAGCAGCAGGTGCTGGCCGAACTCGGGCAGCTCGCAGGCGACGGCCTTTACGGCATCGACCAGATCTCCGAGATCGTGCTCAACCTGAAGAATTTCAGCCGCCTCGATCGCAGCAAGGTGTCGAGCTTCAACCTCAACGAGGGCCTGCAAAGCGCGCTGCTGCTGGCCAAGCACGAGCTGAAGCACCTGAAGGTGAACAAGCAGTTCAGCGACATTCCGGCCATCACCTGCTCGCCCTCGCAGCTGAACCAGGTCTTTCTCAACCTGATCAACAATGCGGCGCAGGCAACCGATGCCACTGGCGGCGAGATCACGCTACGCACGCGCACCGTCGATGACACCCACGTTGCCGTGGAAATCGCCGACAACGGCAAAGGCATTCCACCCGAAATCATGTCGAAAATCTTCGACCCTTTCTTCACCACCAAGCCGGTGGGCAAGGGCACCGGGCTCGGGCTGTCAATTTCGTACAAGATCGTTGAACAGCATGGCGGCCGGATCAACGTGGATTCAACCGTCGGCAAGGGAACCACTTTCACCATCTTACTGCCGCTGGTGCCGCCGGAACCCGAGGCGCTGCAATGAACAAGGGCTACCCCGACAAGATCGGCAAGTACGAGATCAAGGGGATGCTCGGCCGCGGCGGCATGGGCGTGGTCTACCGCGCCTTCGATCCGGCGATCCACCGCCAGGTCGCGATCAAAATCATCACCAAGTCGGCGATGGATCCCTCCGAACTGCAGTACGCGATTGCCCGCTTCCGCCATGAGGCCCAGGCCGTCGGCCGGCTGACCCATCCGCGCATTGCGGCCATCTACGACTATGGCGAGGATGAAAATCTCGCTTTCATCGTGATGGAACTGGTCAACGGCAAGTCGCTCTACGATCACCTGCAGAACAAGGCGAATTTCGAGCTGCAGGAAATCGGCGAGATCATCCGCCAGCTGCTCGACGGCCTCGGCTACGCCCACGCCCAGGGCGTAGTCCACCGCGACATCAAACCCTCGAACCTGCTGATCAACGACGACGGCCGCATCAAGATCAGCGACTTCGGCATCGCCCACATCGACAACTCGTCGCTGACCCAGGTTGGCGAGATCATGGGATCACCCGGCTACATGTCGCCGGAACAGTTCACCGGCGACGAGGCCGATCCGCGCACCGACCTGTATGCCGCCGGAGTCATCGCCTACGAGCTGCTCGCCGGACGCAAGCCCTTTATCGGCAGCAATGTCGAGATCATGCGCCTGGTGATCAACGAGGTGCCGCGCAATCCCTCTGAATTCAACCCGAAGATTTCAGCCCAGCTCGACTGGGCGGTGCAGAAGGCGCTGGCGAAACGGCGCGAGGACCGCTTCCAGACCGCGCGCGATTTCGCGCTGGGCTTCGTCCAGGGCATCGCGGCCAGCCTGCGCAGCGCGAAACCGGCTGAAGCCACGCCGCCCGAATATGTCACCACGCAGCGGCTTGACCAGGGCCTGGTCAGTTCGGCACGTGTCATCGCCGGCCTCAGTGTACCGACGCTGAATCCCGCAGCCGCGGCACCATCGCCGGCAGCCGGCGGGGTGGAGCCGACTTTCGACACGGGGGGCAAGAAGGCGAAACTGTTATTCGTGGACGACGAGGAGCGCATCCTCAATGCGCTGCGCTCGGTGTTTCGCAGCCAGTACACGGTGTTCACCGCGAGCAGCGGACCGGAGGCGATGGAATTCATGAAGCGCTTCCGCCCCCATGTCGTGGTGAGCGACCAGCGGATGCCGCAGATGACCGGGGTCGAGTTCCTGCGCGAGGTCAAGGACATCTCGCCGAATTCGGTGCGCATGCTGCTCACCGGCTACTCCGACCTCGCCTCCATCGTGGGCTCGATCAACGATGGCGAGGTGTTCCGCTTCATCAGCAAGCCCTGGGACAACGCGGAAATCCATAAGACCGTGGGCGAAGCCGCCGCCATTGCGCTCGAACTGGCAGACATGGCGGCCAGCCCGGTGATCCTGCCGGAAAAACTCGACTGCGGCATCCTCGTCATCGAGTCCGGCCAGAGTGTATTCCGCGCCGCGACGGAACTCATCGGCGGCGCGTGCCCGGTGCTGCATGCCGCCGATATCGACCGTGCGCTAGCAGTGCTGGCCGAGCGCGAGATCGCGGTGATCGTCGCCGACATCGGCAGCGGCGTCCAGAAAACACTCGCCGCGTTCAAGCTGCTCAAGCAGGATCACCCGGAGATCCTCGCCATCGTGATGACGGAGGCCTCGGACTCGGAGCTGGTGATTGACCTGATCAACCAGGCGCAGGTGTTCCGCTTCCTGACCAAGCCGCTGAATCTTAAGCTGCTGCAGCAGCACGTGCATGCCGCGCTGGCGCGCTACCAGTCCTTCCGCAAGTCGCCGAAGCTGCTCAAGCAGCACCGCGTGGCAGCGGCACGCGAAGGCGAGGGCATCATCGCCTCGCTGCGCGAGAGCATGCGCTCGATCCGATCCTGGTTCGGACGCTGACCGCGGCGCTTCAGGCCAGCCAGTCTTTCTCCACCAGGAAATCGCTGTAGAGCCGGGCTTCCGGCGTGCCCGCTTCAGGCCGCCAGTCGTAGCGCCAGTGCACCACCGGCGGCAGCGACATGAGTATGGACTCCGTGCGGCCACCGGACTGCAGGCCAAACAGCGTGCCGCGGTCGAATACCAGGTTGAATTCGACATAGCGGCCGCGGCGGTAAGCCTGGAAGTCACGCTCGCGCTGGCCGTAGGCGATGTCGCGGCGCCGTTCCACGATCGGCTGGTAGGCCACCAGAAAATGGTCGCCGACGCTGCGCAGCAGTGCGAAGGCGGTGTCGAAATCCGGCTGCGCCAGGTCGTCGAAAAAGATGCCGCCGATGCCGCGCGGTTCGTTGCGGTGCTTCAGGAAAAAGTAGCGGTCGCACCAGGCCTTGTATTTGGCATGCAGGCCCGCACCGAAGGGTGCCAGCGCATCGCGGCAGCTGCGGTGGAAATGCGCCGCATCCTCTTCGAATCCGTAGTACGGCGTGAGATCCATGCCGCCGCCGAACCACCACACCGGCTCGGCCCCCTCTTTCTGTGCAATGAAAAAACGCACGTTCAGGTGCACGGTCGGTACATAGGGATTGCGCGGGTGCAGCACCAGAGACACGCCCATGGCCTGGAAGGCGCGGCCGGCAAGTTCCGGACGCGCCGCTGAAGCCGAAGGCGGCAGGTTGTCGCCGAACACGTGGGAAAAGCCGACGCCGCCGCGCTCCAGCAGCGCGCCGTTCTCGATCAGTCGGGTGATGCCGCCGCCACCCTGCGGCCGCTGCCACTCGTCGCGGAGGAAAGCTGCGCCATCCAGCGCCTCGAGACGCTCAACGATGGCCTGCTGCAGGCCGGTGAGATAACTTTTGACTGCCTTGATGTCCATTGCAGCGCTGTTATTTGCGACCTGCGGCAATCGCGCGATAGCCAATGTCGCGGCGGCACTGCTGCCCGTCAAAGCGGATCAGGTCGACGATGTCGTAGGCGCGTTTCTGCGCGGTGCGCGTGTTGTGGCCCATCGCGGTGACGCAGAGCACGCGGCCGCCGCTGGTGACCACATCCTTGTCGCGCAGCGCGGTGCCGGCGTGGAACACGTGGTAATCCTCGCCTGCCGGCGGCAGGCCGGTGATGACATCGCCCTTGCGCGGATCCTCGGGATAATTCGCCGCGGCCAGCACAACCCCCAGCGCCACCCGCGGATCCCATTCGGCTTCAACGGCATCAAGCCGGCCGTCGATTGCCGCGTCGAGCAAGCCGACGAGGTCGCTTTTGAGCCGCATCATGATCGGCTGGGTCTCGGGGTCACCCATGCGGCAGTTGAATTCGAGGGTCTTGATACCGCCCCTGGCGTCGATCATCAGCCCTGCATACAGAAAGCCGGTGTACGGGATGCCATCGGCCGCCATACCCTGGATGGTCGGCAGGATGACCTCGCGCATCACGCGTGCATGCACTTCCGGCGTCACCACCGGCGCCGGGGAATACGCCCCCATGCCGCCAGTGTTGGGGCCCTGGTCGCCGTCCTTCAGTCGCTTGTGGTCCTGGCTGCTCGCCAGCGCCAGCGCATGGCGGCCGTCGGCGAGCACGATGAAACTCGCCTCCTCGCCGTCAAGGAATTCCTCGATCACCACACGTGCGCCGGCGCTGCCCATTTTGTTGCCGACGAGCATCATGTCCACTGCGGCATGGGCTTCGGCAGTATCCATCGCCACCACCACGCCCTTGCCCGCAGCGAGTCCGTCGGCCTTGATCACGATCGGCGCGCCTTCAAGATCAATATAGGCATGTGCCGCGGCGGCATCAGTGAATGTCTGGTGCTTCGCGGTCGGGATGCGATGGCGCACCATGAACTGCTTGGCGAAATCCTTGGAGCTTTCGAGCTGCGCGGCCCGTTGCGTCGGGCCGAAGATGCGGTGGCCTGCAGCACGCACGGCATCGACAATGCCCCCGGCGAGCGGTGCTTCGGGTCCGACCACCGTCAAAACAATATCATTTTTTTCAATAAAATCAATTACTTGCTGATTCTCTCCCAGCGTGACGTTGCTCAGGGCGGGTTCGCGTGCGGTACCGGCGTTGCCGGGGGCGACAAGCACTTTCGACACCTTGGGCGACTGTGCGAGTCTCCACGCCAGCGCATGTTCGCGGCCACCGCCGCCGATCACGAGTACTTTCATGTCAGCAAGGTATTGAAACGTCCGGTTGAGTGTTTTTATTCAACAGCATCGGGTTGTGCGGTACTCATTCGATCCCTCACTTCCGCGCTAATACGCTCAGTCGCTGCGTTGCCAACGCGCCCGCGCATCACTTTGCAACAGCCCTAATGCCTGAAGTGCCGGTAGCCGGTGAACAACATGGCAATACCGTGCTCGTCGGCAGCAGCGATCACCTCGTCGTCACGCACGCTGCCGCCGGGCTGTATGATCGCACGCGCGCCACCCGCAGCGACCACATCCACCCCGTCACGGAACGGGAAAAAAGCGTCCGAGGCCACCACTGAGCCCGCCAGCTTCAATCCGGCATTCTCGGCCTTGATCAAAGCGATGCGGGCCGAATCGACGCGGCTCATCTGGCCGGCGCCCACGCCCAGGGTCTGGCCGTTGCCGCAATAGACGATGGCATTGGATTTGACGAACTTGGCCACGCGCCAGGCAAACATCAGGTCGGCCAGCTGCTGCGGGTTCGTCTGCTGGCAGGTCACCACCGTCAGCTGTGCCTGCACCACATTCAGCGTGTCCGGCGTCTGCAGCAGCAGCCCGCCGCCGACACGTTTCATGTCAAAGGCATTGGCACCCTCCTCCAGCGGCACCTCCAGCACGCGGATATTGGCCTTTTGTGCCAGCACCGGCAGCGCATCCGGCATGACCCGC
>JAJTHX010000155.1 GCA_021300125.1 Betaproteobacteria bacterium
CCGCCAGATCCCGGTCGGCGCCAGCCGCGAGATCGTGAAAAGAGTGTTCGGCGTGCTGGATTAGCAGTCGCGCAAAATGCACAAGGCGCGCTGCGTTAGCAATCGCGTAAAAAAAACAAGGCGCGTTGCGTGGTTTCAGCGCAGCGCGTCTTTCAGTGCGCGCGGTCCCAGTTCGCTCCGGCGCCGACTTCCACCAGCAGCGGTACAGCGAGCCGTGCCACCCCGGTCATCAGCCGCGCCACTTCGTCGCGCACCCGCCCGAGTTCCTCCTGCGGCACCTCCAGCACCAGTTCGTCGTGCACCTGCATGATCAGCCGCGTGCCGAGCTTTTCTTCTTCCAGCCAGCGCTGCACCGCGATCATGGCCATCTTGATCAGGTCGGCAGCCGTGCCCTGCATCGGCGCATTGATCGCAGCGCGTTCAGCACCCTGGCGGCGGTTGCCGTTGCTGCTGCGGATTTCCGGCAGCCACAGCCGGCGCCCGAACACGGTTTCGACATAACCCTGCCGGTGTGCCTGATCGCGCGTGACGCGCATGTATTCGGCAACACCCGGATAGCGCTGGAAATAGCGGTCCATGTACTGCTGCGCGGCGGCGCGCTCGAGGTTGAGCTGGCGGGCGAGGCCGAAGGCCGACATGCCGTAGATCAGGCCGAAGTTGATGACCTTGGCATAGCGCCGCTGCTCGCTGTCCACCGCGGCAAGGTCAACACCGAAGATCTCCGCGGCGGTGGCGCGGTGGATATCCTCGCCGGCAGCAAAGGCCTTGAGCAGGCTCTCGTCCCTGGAAATGTGCGCCATGATGCGCAGCTCGATCTGTGAATAGTCCGCTGAAACGATCACCGAACCCTGCGGCGCGATGAAGGCCTCGCGGATGCGCCTGCCCTCGGCCGTGCGGATCGGGATGTTCTGCAGATTGGGATCGCTGCTCGCCAGCCGCCCGGTCACCGCAGTGGCCTGGCCGTAACTGGTGTGCACGCGGCCGGTGGCCCGGTTGATCATGCCCGGCAGCTTGTCAGTGTAGGTCGATTTCAGCTTGGCCAGCCCGCGGTATTCGAGGATCAGCTTGGGCAGCGGGTGATCCAGTGCCAGCTCCTCGAGTGATTCCTCGTCGGTGGAGGGCGCGCCGCCGGGCGTCTTTTTCACGGGCTTCAGGCCCTGCTTCTCGAACAGCACCTCCTGGATCTGTTTCGGGGAGCTGAGGTTGAAGGGCTGGCCCGCCTGCTCGTGCGCGCGGCGCTCGATTTCAAGCATCTTCGTGCCGAATTCTGCCGACAGCTCACCGAGCAGCCGCTCGTCGAGCAGCACGCCGTTGCGCTCCATGGCGTAGAGCACCTGCATCGCCGGCATCTCGATGTCGGCATAGATGTGTTTGAGTTTTTCATCCGCTGCGAGCCGCGGGTATTGCGCCTGATGCAGTTGCAGTGTGATGTCGGCGTCTTCCGCGGCATATTCGGCGGCGCGTTCGACGGCGACCTGCTCAAAGCCGATGCGTTTCGCACCGGTGCCCGTCAGTTCATCATAACTTATTGTTTTTATTGATAAAATTCTTTGTGCTTGGGAATCCATGTCATGCCGCTGATGGCTTTCCAGGACATAGGACTCGAGCAGCGTATCGTGGGCGATGCCCCGCAGTTGGATGCCGCAGTTGGCAAAAACATGGCAGTCGTACTTGATGTGCTGGCCGAGCTTGGCGCGCCGCGGACTCTCCAGCCAGGGCTTGAGTCTGGCCAGTACGGTCTCGCGCGGCAGTTGCTCCGGCGCGCCGGCATAAACATGGCCCAGGGGTATGTAGGCGGCGCGACCCGCTTCGGTGGCCAGCGAAATGCCGACCAGTTCCGCGCGCAGCGGATCAAGGCTGGTGGTTTCGGTGTCGACCGCGGTCAGCTCCGCCGTCTCGATGCGCCGCAACCATTCATCCAGCGCAGCCTCTGTCAGCACGGTTTCGTACTGGCGCGGGTGCTGCGGATGTACCGCCCGGGGCATCGCGGCAGACTGCGGGGCTTCCGGCGAGGGCGTGCCGATGCCTGCGGCAGCTGCGGCGCCATCGAGCTCACGCCGCCAGGTCCTGAATTCAAAACGCTCGAACAGGGCCGCGAGCTGCGCCTTGTCCGCCGGCTGCGGGCCGAGGTTTTCGACATGCACGGGCAGCGGCACGTCGCATTTGATGGTCAGCAGCTCTCGCGCCTTGGGCAGCCAGTCCAGCGTCCTGCGCAGATTCTCCCCGACCGCGCCGCCAATGTCGGCCGATTTCGCGATGATGGCATCGAGCGTGCCGTGCTCCTTCAGCCACTTCACTGCGGTTTTCGGACCGACCTTGGGCACCCCGGGCACATTGTCCACGGCGTCGCCGATCAGTGTCAGGTAATCCACCATGCGTTCGGGCGGCACGCCGAATTTCTGCTCGACACCGGCCACATCCAGCGTTTCGTTGGACATGGTATTGACCAAAGTCACCTGCGGCGTCACCAGCTGGGTGATGTCCTTGTCGCCGGTGGAGATCACCACCCGCATGCCCGCGCGCTCCGCCTCGTGCGCCAGCGTGCCGATCACGTCGTCGGCCTCCACGCCCTCGATTTCTAGCAAGGGCCAGCCCATGGCGACGATGGCTTCCTTCAGCGGCGCAATCTGCGAGGCCAGCTCCGGCGGCATCGGAGGCCGGTTCGCCTTGTATTCGGGATAAAAAATGTCACGGAAGGTCTTGCCCTTGGCATCAAACACGCAGGCGCTGTATTCGGCAGGCACATCCTTGTGCAGCCGGCGCAGCATGTTGAGCACGCCGTAGATGGCATTGGTGGGCTCCCCCTTGCTGTTGCTGAGGTCGCGGATCGCGTGGAAGGCACGGTAAAGATAGGAGGAGCCGTCTACGAGGAGCAGGGTTTTCATGCGCAGGAACTGCAGCGGATGCCGGTGCGGGGCGGGAGTGGGGATTATCGCAGACCCCCATCGCCGCCGCGCCTTTCAAAAGGGCGGCGAAAGCCGGATAATCAGGCTTTGCGCAGCTCACTGACCGCAACCGCAAATACCATGCGCCCATACTTCCGCACCGCCGTCCTCGCCGTCCTCTTTGCCGCCTCGTTTTCCGCGCTGGCCCAGGACCGCTCCCGCGCGCAACCGGTGCCCGAGCCGCCGCCACCGCCGCCGGGCTTCGAGCTCGACCCCGCGCTGGAACCCCAGATCACCATCCGCAAACGTGGCGAAGACCAGGTCGAGGAATACCGCATCGGCGGCCGCCTCTACATGATCAGGGTCACGCCGCCGGGCGGCAGGCCCTATTACATGATCGATCAGCGCGGCGACGGCAAGTTCACACGCCAGGAATCACACGACAGCGGCCTGCGGCCGCCGATGTGGGTCATCCACCAGTTCTGAGCCGCGCCGGTTACCCCCCGGCGAAGGCGCACACGCCGCGCGCCGGCGTCTGACACCATGTCCGTATTCACCACCGTCACCCCCGAACAACTGCGCGCCTGGCTGCGCGGCTACGACGTGGGCGAACTGCTCGACCTGCAGGGCATCAGCGCCGGCATCGAGAACACCAATTACTTCGTCACCACCAGCGGCGGCCGCTGGGTGCTGACCCTGTTCGAGAAACTGAGCGCGGCAGAGCTGCCCTTCTACCTCGGACTGATGGCACACCTCTCGCGCCTGGGTGTGCCCAGCGCCTGCCCGGTGGCCGACCGCCAGGGCCGTTTGCTCGGTCAGCTCAACGGCAAACCGGCGGCGCTGGTGCTGCGCCTCGATGGCCGCGACGTCACCGAACCTTCGGTGGCGCAATGCGCCGCCGTCGGCTCAGTGCTCGCGCAGCTGCATCTCGCCGGGCAATCCTATCCGGGGCGGATGGACAACCCGCGCGGGCCCTCCTGGTGGACGGCAGTGCTGCCGGATATAGAGCCCTTCATGGCGGCTGACGACGCGGCCCTGTTGCGCGACGAGATCGCCTGGCAGGCGGGCGTGGACCGCGGCGGGCTGCCGCACGGCGCCATCCACGCCGACCTGTTCCGCGACAACGTGCTGTTCGACGGCGACCGCGTCGCCGGGGTCATCGACTTTTATTTCGCCTGCACCGACGCCCTGCTCTATGACCTCGCGATCACCGCTAACGACTGGGGTGTCAATGCCGACGGCCGCTTCGACGGGCCACGCCTGCACGCGCTCGCCGGTGCTTACGCCGCACTGCGCCCGTTCACCGCGGCCGAGCAGTCCGCCTGGCCAGCGATGCTGCGCGCGGGTGCATTGCGCTTCTGGGTATCGCGGCTGTACGATTTTCACCTGCCCCGCGCCGGCGAGCTGACTCACGCCAAGGATCCCGCGCATTTCCGCCGCATCCTGGCGCTGCGCCGCGACGGCGCAATCCCGGCACTGGGCCGGGGCGGGCTGAAGACGGACTGAACATGGAACCACGCGCAGTGGCAATGTCCAACGGCTGGCGCTGGATCGTCGACGGCTTCCGCCTGTTCCGCCGCCAGCCGCTGATCTGGATCCTGCTGCTTGGCGCGCTGATGCTGATCGGCCTGGTCTCGACCCTGCTGCAGCCGGTCGGTCCGCTCGCGATCAGCCTGCTCACGCCGGTGTTCATCGCCGGGCTGATGAACGCCTGCCTCACCACCGACCGCGGTGGCGAACCCGACATCGGCCACCTCTTCAGCGCCTTCCGCGGCCATGCCGCGCCGCTGGTCACCATCGGCGGCGTCTACCTGGTCGGCAACATCGTTGCCGTGGGCGTGGTGCTGATGGGCGCCGGCAACGAGGCACTGCAGGTGGTGTTGTCCCGGACGCGCAACGAAGCGGCGATGGCGCAGGCGCTGCGCGACCTCAGTTCAGGCCTGCTCACCGGCACCCTGGTGTTCATGCCGGTGCTGATGGCGGTTTGGTTCGCGCCGCTGCTGGTGGTGTTCCGCGGCATGACGCCGGTCGCGGCGATGAAATCCTCGCTGCAGGCGTGCTGGCGCAACCTGCTGCCCTTCACGCTCTATGGCGCCGCCATCGTCGTGCTTTGGCTCATCGCATCGATTCCGCTGATGCTGGGCCTGGTCGTGCTGCTGCCGGTGATGGCCTGCTCGGTCTATACGGCCTACAAGGACCTCTACGGCGAGGTCGAGGCGCCGGCCGCCGGTGATTCCACGGCCTGAGCCGCGCTCAGGCCGCCTCGAGCTTGGCGTAGGCCAGCGCCAGCCACTTCAGGCCGGCGTTCCTGAAATTCACCTGCACCCGCGCATCGGCGCCACCGCCTTCGGCGTTGACGATGACCCCGGCGCCGAACTTGGCGTGGGTCACCGCCTGGCCGATGCGCCAGGGCAATTCGCGCGACTGCAGCCGGGGCGCAGTGGAGGCGGCGCGCGTGCCGGAAGCTGAGGGCGCGTAGGCGGCGCCGCGCTGCGCCGCGAATACCGGCGTCTGGCGGACATGGTTGACCCGCTGCAGCAGATTCTCCGGCAGCTCGCGGAAAAACCTGGAAGGCACGTTGTAGCGGGTCTGCCCGTGCAGCATCCGGCTCTGCGCCAGCAAGAGGTAGAGCCGGCGCCGCGCGCGGGTCAGCGCCACGTACATCAGCCGCCGCTCTTCCTCGACGCCATCGCCCTCGGTCATGCTGTTCTCGTGGGGAAACAGGCCTTCCTCGAGCCCGGTGATGAACACCGCATGGAATTCCAGGCCCTTGGCCGTATGCACGGTCATCAGCTGCAGCGCGTCGGCGCCGGCTTCAGCCTGGTGTTCGCCGGCCTCCAGTGCCGCATGGGCAAGAAAGGCTGTCAGCTCATCCATTTCTTCGGGTGGCGCACCTTCGGCCGGAATCTGCGTCGCGCGCTCCTCGACATAGAGCGCCGCGGCATTGACCAGCTCATCCAGGTTTTCCAGCCGGTCCGCGCCTTCCTTCTCGTTGCGGTAATGCGCGGCCAGGCCGCTGTGCTCGACGACATGGCTGATCGCCTCGGGCAGCGGCAGTCCAGCGGTGGCGCTGCGCATGGCTTCAATCAGTTTGACGAAGGCGGCGATGCTCGCCGCGGCCTTCCCCGACAGCGTAGTGACGCAGGCCGCCGCCCACAGGCTCATGCCGCCCTCGCGCGCCATGGCCTGCAGCTGCTCGAGGCTGCGCGCGCCGATGCCGCGGGTCGGGAAGTTGATCACCCGCAGCAGCGCGCCGTCGTCGTCCTGGTTGGCGACCAGGCGCAGATAGGCGAGCGCATGCTTGATCTCCTGGCGCTCGAAAAAGCGCAGTCCGCCATACACCCGGTAGGGCATGCCTGCGGTGAACAGTGCGTGCTCGATCACCCGCGACTGTGCATTGGAACGGTAAAGCACCGCGATGTCGGCCAGACGCTCGCCGGCGGCGCGCAACGCCCGCACTTCCTCGACCACGTAGGCGGCCTCCTCGTAATCCGAAGCGGCTTCGAACACCCGCAGCGGCTCGCCCTTGCTGTCCTCGGTCCACAGCTCCTTGCCCAGCCGGCGCCGGTTGTGCGCGATCAGCGCGTTGGCAGCTTCAAGGATGTTGCCGTGGGAGCGGTAGTTCTGCTCAAGCTTGATCACGCGGTCGATGTGGAAATCGCGCTGCAGATCCTGCATGTTGGCGGTGGAAGCGCCGCGCCAGCCGTAGATCGACTGGTCATCGTCGCCCACTGCGAATATCGCGCTTTCGCGACCGGCCAGCTGCTGCAGCCAGCGGTACTGCAGGCGGTTGGTATCCTGGAATTCGTCAACAAGAATGTGGCGGAAGCGGCTGGCGTAGTGCTCGCGCAGCGGCTCGTTGCGCAACAGCAGCTCGTAGGAGCGCAGCAGCAGCTCGGCAAAGTCGACCACGCCCTCGCGCTGGCACTGGCGGTCGTACTCGGCATAGAACTCGACCATGCGCCGCGAGAAGTCGTCGTAGGGTTCGACCTTGTCGGCGCGTTTGCCCTCCTCCTTCTGCGCCGCGATGAACCACTGCGCCTGGCGAGGCGGATAGCGGTCCTCGTCAATATTCATTGCCTTCATCAGGCGCTTCACCAGCGCCAGCTGGTCCTGGCTGTCGAGGATCTGGAACAGCTGCGGCAGTCCGGCCTCGCGGTAATGCGCGCGCAGCATGCGGTTGCACAGGCCATGGAAGGTGCCCACCCACATGCCCCGGGTGCTGATCGGCAGCATCGCGGTGAGCCGTGTCAGCATTTCCTTCGCAGCCTTGTTGGTGAAGGTCACCGCGAGCACGCCCATCGGGCTGGCCTGCCCGGTCTGGATCAGCCAGGCCATGCGCGTGGTCAGCACGCGCGTCTTGCCGCTGCCGGCGCCGGCGAGGATCAGCGCCGACTGGTGGGGCAGCGTGACAGCTTCAAGCTGCTGGTCGTTGAGACCGGAAAGGAAGGGAGGGGGCAAACCGGAAACTGGCTGGAGGGCGGTGGGCTGAAGTTCGGCGGATCAGTTGATAACTGCCGGGGATTATACGCGAGCACCGCCCCCGATCATCATGACAGCAGGCCACCGGCGCGCAGCGAAGACTCGATTTTGGCGGCATCTTCCGGGCTGGCGAGGCCGGAAATTGCAACGTCGTAACGTAGCGCACCGCCGCTGCGGTACGCGCGAATCATGGCGGGATAACCCGCGCCACGAAGGCGTTGCGCGACCTGCATCGCAGCGGCTTCGTTGAGGCCAGAGGCTACGGCGAGGCGATGCTGGCCGCCGCGGATACTGGCGCCGCTCGCCGGCGCGATTTCAGTATCGGCAGCCCATATCCGCAACTGCTCCTCGGAAACGGGCGCCACCGGCAGACGCGGACCTTCACGCGGCGCGATCAGGAACGAGAGCGGATCGCGCATGGTGAAAAGCTCGCCACGATGCTCGACTTCGATACGACCCTCGATGAGGCAGACAATGTCTCGCGTAATGTCGCTCTTGCCCCAGATGTCAGTGCCGCGGATGCCGGCGGTCACCGTGGCGATGCGGATATCAAGGTCGCGGCGGGAACGCTGGCTGCCCAACGCGCCTGTGGTAAAGCGGAAGGCGCCCTGAACCACATTCAGGACGCCGTTCACCGCGCGGCCGGCGACAGTTTTCTTCTCGCCCAAACGGTCGACCGCGAAGGTGGCGTTCTCGCCAAGCCTGAACGCACTGCCTTCGGACATGCGCAGCAACGCCCGGGCGCCGCCACCGGTGATCACGCGGTCTCCGCTGCGCAATCCGGTCCCCGGTTGCAGCGGCTCGTGGATACCGCCGGCACGCTCCAGCCAGGCCGGACTGACCACCGCCTCGACACTCAGCGTCGCCGCCGCGGCCAGAGCGGGGGCACTCAGCAACAACAGCATCAGGACACGCTTCAGCATTTCAATCTTCTCGAGGGGGGACAGCGGCAGGGCATGAGCTGTCACGGGGTTTGAGCGGGACGAATCGGATGAACCGTTTATAATCAGTATGCTTACAATACTACTCCGCCATTCATTCCGGGTCACGCCGGCAATCCACAGGATCACGGCGCGCGCAACCTGCATCATGCAGCAAAAATACAATCCGCAGGTCATCGAACGCGAAGCACAGGCCTTCTGGCAGGACCGCGACAGTTTCCGCGCTGTCGACGGCGGTGACAAGCCCAAATACTATTGCCTGTCGATGTTCCCGTATCCCTCGGGAAAACTGCATATGGGCCATGTGCGGAATTACACCATCGGCGATGTGCTGACGCGTTACCACCGCATGAAGGGCCACAACGTGCTGCAGCCGATGGGCTGGGACGCCTTCGGCCTGCCCGCCGAGAACGCGGCGATGGCCAACGGCGTACCACCGGCTAAGTGGACCTGGGACAACATCGCCTACATGCGCAAGCAGCTGAAGTCGCTGGGTTTTGCCATCGACTGGAGCCGCGAACTCGCCACCTGCAGCCCCGACTACTACCGCTGGAACCAGTGGCTGTTCCTGCGCCTGCTTGAAAAAGGCATTGCCTTCAAGAAGACCCAGGTCGTGAACTGGGATCCGGTCGACCAGACCGTGCTCGCCAACGAGCAGGTCATCGACGGCAAGGGCTGGCGCACC
>JAJTHX010000255.1 GCA_021300125.1 Betaproteobacteria bacterium
CACCCGGCGAAACCGGCCACCGGGGTGTTGCGGATGTCGCCGCCGATCTTCGCCATCACCGCCGGGTTGGCCTGGCGGTAGGGATCGGTGAACCAGCGCGCCAGCGTGCCTTCGACCAGCGCGTCCATGCCTTTTTCGCGCGCCAGTTTCACGCGCTCGCCCCACATCTGCTCGGCATTGGGCGGACGGCGGCTGGTGGTGTCGGCCAGCACCATACTCTGGAACACGCCGGGATATTTCAGCGCATAGGTCTCGCCGATCATGCCGCCCATCGACAGGCCGACCCAATGCGAGCGGCGGATGCCCAGCGCAGCGTAGAGGCCATGCAGGTCATCGGCCATCTGTTCAAGGGTGTAGGCGCCTTCGGGCGCATCACTCGCGCCATGGCCGCGCGTGTCGAAGCGCAGTACCTTGTAGCCGCTGGCGACCAGCAGTTTCGCCTGCATATCCCACATACTCGAGTTGCAGGCCAGTGAATGCGACAGGGTGACCCAGGGGCCTTCACCCTCGATGAAGCACTGCAGTTCGATGCCGTTGGTTTTGATTTTCATGGTGTTTTCCCTTTTCCTTATTGCGCCTTGATGTTGCCGGCACGGGCGAGTTTGGTGAACAGGGCGATGTCGGCGGCAATCAGCTTGTCAAAGCCCTCCGGCGTGGTCGGCGACGGTTCGAGGCCGATCGGCGCCCAGCGCCGCTTCACTTCGTCCTCCGACAGCACGCGGAGAATCTGCCGGTTGAGATCATTGATAACCACGCGCGGCGTTTTGGCATGGGTGACCATGCCGAACCACAGCACCGCGTCATAACCCGGCACGCCGCCGTCAGCGAGCGTCGGCACGTCGGGCAGCAGCGGATCGCGCTTGAGCGAGGAAACACCGAGCGCGAGCAGCCGGCCTTCGCGCACCTGCGGCACCGCGTTCGCAATCGGCGCGAGGAAGAAATGCACGCGCCCTGTCATCGCCTCGGTCATCGCTTCGGGGATGCCCTTCATCGGGATGTGCACGACGTCAAGCTTTGCCATGCTTTTGAGCAGCTCGCCGGCAAAATGGGTGCCGCTGCCGACACCGGCCGAGGAGAAGTTCAGTGCACCCGGCTTCGCGCGTGCTGCGGCCAGCAGGTCGCGCGTGCTGCGAAAGCCCGTCGAAGGCGAGGTCACCAGCACATACTTCGATACGGCCGACAGCGATACACCGGCAAGGTCGCGCTGCGCATCGTAGGGCAGCTTGTCGTAAATCGCAGGGGCCACGGCATGCGCTGAAGAGACCGAGAGCAGCGTGTGGCCATCCGGATTGGCGGTGGCGGCGAGGTTGGCGGCAATGGTGCCGCCGGCGCCGGGACGGTTGTCGACGATGACCTGCTGCTGGTATTCCTCGGTCAGCTTCTGCGCGAGATAGCGTGCGGTGATGTCGGGGCCGCCGCCGGGCGTGAAGCCGACCAGGATGCGGATCGGCTTGCTCGGGAACCCCGGCGCGGCAGCGCCCTTCTGCGCGCCCGGCTGAGCGGCATGCGCCGAGACGGCGTGCACGAAGAACAATACCGGCAACAACAGGGCGCAACATGGGTTCCGCTTCATCCAACCTCCGGAGACAGGGTAAAGGGGGGTAAGGGTGAGTAAAAGGGATCGGGTGCAGGGCGACGAATATACCAGCACCACCCGCACGCCACAGCATGTGGAATGCGGCGGCGCGGGGTCGCCAGTGCGCGGCTTCCCCGCTATCCTTGCCGGTCGCCGCGCCGCATCATGCGCACGGCCACTCCACGGATTCCACCATGCAAGCAGAGCAGGAACTCGCCGGCCGCGTTGCGCTGGTCACCGGCGCGGCGAAAAACATCGGCCGCGCCATCGCCCTCGAACTCGCCGCCGCCGGTGCCGCCGTGGCGATCAACACGCGGGCCTCACGCACCGAAGCCGAAGCACTCGCCGCGGAAATCCGCGCCGGCGGCGGCCGCGCCGCGGTATTCCTCGCCGACATCGCCGACGGTGCCGCGGTGGCGCGGATGCATGCGGCGGTGGCGGCGGAACTCGGCACGGTCGATCTGCTGGTGCTCAACGCTTCGGTGCGGCGCGAAGTCGCCTTCGAGACCATGAGCTTTGAAGAATGGCGCCAGGTGATGTCGATCTCGCTGGACGGCTCATTTCACTGCATCCAGGCGGTGCTGCCCGGCATGCTCAAGGCCGGACGCGGCGACATCGTCACGCTGGCCGGCGATACCGCGCTCACCGGTGCGGTGGGCAAGGTGCACAGCTCGGTGGCCAAAAACGGCCTCACCGGCATGACCCGCGCGCTGGCGCGTGAATTCGGCGCACGCGGCATCCGTGTGAACTGCGTGTCGCCGGGGCACATCAACACCGTGCGCGCCAATGCCCGCGCGCCGCGCCCGGACGCCGGCAGCCACATTCCCGTCGGTCGCTACGGGGAGCCGGGAGAAATCGCGGCGGCCGTGCGCTTTCTCTGCGGCCCGCGCGCCGGGTTCATCACCGGCCAGACCCTGCACGTCAATGGCGGGCAATGGATGTTTTGAGCATTGATAAAAATACCGACGTGATCCCCAATTTTAGTAGCAGTTTGCATTAGAGTCCGCGCCCTTTAATTGAGCTGCCATGCGTGCGGCGTAAACCGCCGGTGGCAACCCGCCCAACTGCTTCTTCGGCCGCCGCTCGTTGTAATCCCGGCGCCATTCCTCGATCACCGCCCGCGCATGCGGTAGGGTCATGAACCAGTGCTCGTTCAGGCATTCATCGCGCAGCCGCCCGTTAAAGGATTCAACGTAGGCATTCTGGTTGGGCTTGCCCGGCTCGATGAAGCGCAGTTGCACCCCGTTCTCGTTCGCCCAGACCGCCATTGCCCGCCCACAGAACTCGCGCCCGTTGTCCGAGCGGATCACCTTGGGCAATCCGCGGCTCGCCTTCAATCGCTCCAGTATCCTCGCCACCGCCACCCCCGAGATCGCCGTGTCCGGCGCTATGGCCACCGCCTCCTGCGTGGCG
>JAJTHX010000367.1 GCA_021300125.1 Betaproteobacteria bacterium
CGGCTTCCGCGCCCGCGGGCGCGGTCAGCCGCGCTGCGGTGCGCGTTCGATGGTGCCGAGGTGGAAGCGGTATTCGCCGGCCTGGCGATCGCTGAAATCGTGGGTCAGGGTGTTGCGCACCGTGGCGAAGGCCAGCTGTTCCCAGGGCACTTCCGCTTCTTCGAACAGGCGCACCTCGAGAGATTCGGTGCCAGCGCTGAAGACGAGGTCGAGCAGCCGTGCGCGGAACAGGATGTAGACCTGGTTGATGTGGGGAATGCTGTACATCGCGTAGAGCGGGCCGATCTCGACGCGGGCGTTGGCTTCCTCCAGGGTCTCGCGCGCGGCGCCCTGCATCGTGGTTTCACCGTTTTCCATGAAGCCGGCCGGCACCGTCCACATCCCGTGGCGCGGCTCGATCGCACGCCGGCAGAGCAGGATGCGGTCCTCCCACTCGGCGATGCAGCCGACGATCATCTTCGGGTTCTGGTAATGAATGGTGCTGCAGGCCTCGCAGCAGTGGCGGGGCAGCGAATCGCCAGGTGGAACCTTCAGTGTGACGGCGTGGCCGCAGTGGCTGCAGAACTTCATCGGCGTTTTGGGCGGGAAAGAGCTTAACTATACGGCAAGCCGGTGCGGTGCGCGCGCGTTGTTCAGATTTCGCGGAATGGCGAGCGTGCCGCGAGGTGCTTTGCGTAATCGTCCATCATCGCCGTTTCCCGGTCCAGGAAGCGCGCCACCGCCTCGGCGAATTCGGGGTGGGCCAGCCAGTGCGCCGACTGCGTGGCCACCGGCATCAGGCCGCGAGCCATCTTGTGCTCCCCTTGGGCTCCGCCCTCAAACACCTGGAGGCCGTGCGCAATCGCATATTCGATGCCCTGGTAGTAGCAGGCTTCGAAATGCAGGAAAGGGTGGTGCTCAACCGCGCCCCAGTGGCGGCCATAGAGGCGCGGGCCGTCGCGTACCAGCAGCGAGGCTGCGATCGCACGGTCCCCGATCCGCGCCCGCACCAGCACCAGGTGTTCCGGCAGCGCCGCGCCGATATGGCGGAAAAAATCCAGATTCAGGTACGGCGACGAATGGTGATCGCGGTAGGTCTGGCGGTAGCAGCGGTTGAAAAACTGCCAGTCGGTATCGGTGATGCTTCCGCCCTCGAGCCATTCGAAGCGGATGCCGGCATCGCGAACCTTGCGCCGTTCCTGGCGGATCTTCTTGCGTTTGTCATGGCTCAGTGCGGCGAGGAAGGCCTCGAAGTCTTCGTAGCCCGCATTTCTCCAGTGGAACTGCCGGCCCTGGCGCGGCATGAGTCCCTGTTCCAGCAGCAGGGCCTGGTCCTCATCGCGGGGGTAGAGCACATGCAGCGAGGACAGGCCGCTGTCCCGTGCCAGCTGCAGCGCGCCTGCGACGAGCAGGCTGCGTTGTTCCGCAGTGGGGGCAAGCAGGCGCGCGCCGGTGACCGGGGTGAACGGCACTGCGGACAGCAGCTTGGGGTAGTAGTCGAGGCCGTGGCGCTGGTAGGCATCGGCCCATGCCCAGTCGAAGACGTATTCGCCGTAGGAATGGCTTTTCAGGTAGAGCGGCATCGCCCCGGCGAGACCGCCACTGTCATCGCGCAGCAGCAGGTATTGCGGCGCCCAGCCGGTGTCGGCGCTGGCGCAGCCGGATTCGTGCAGGCCGTGCAGGAAGGCATGCTGCAGGAAAGGAGCGCTGCCGGCGAGACGGTTCCAGTCTCCGGGCTCGACCGCGGAGAGCGTTTCGGTGACCTGCAGTTTCACCGCAGTTCGACGCCCTCCGGATGCTGACCGGTTTCGCGCACCAGCTGTCTGGTCATTACCGGGTCGAAGCCGGAGACGTGGCGGATGATGCGGTGCACATCCTTGAGGTCGTTCTGGGCCAGACGCACCATCGCCAGTTCGTAGAAGGCGTGCGGATTCATCGGCTGCAGTTCGGCGGCTACCTTGAAGGCGGCGCCAGCCTTGTCGTTGTCGCCGCGGCGGCGGTGGGAGATGCCGAGGCCGAACCAGGCGCGGTCCAGACTGCGGCGCAGCGCCACGGCCCGGTCGAAACAGCGGATGGCCTCCTCATCACGCTGCCGTTGCTGCTGCACGAAGCCGAGGTTGAACCAGTGCTCGGCGTTGTCGGACTCGATTTCCAGAGCGCGCTCAAACCAGCCTGCCGCCTGTGACCATTGCTCGCGTGAGGCCTCGAGAAAACCGGCAGAGGCCGCAGCCAGGGCGTATCGCGGGTTCGCGGCAAGCGCATCGGCATAGGCCTGCAGCGCCTGGTCCGGGCGGCGCAGTGCCAGCAGGATGCGGGCACGCTGGTAATGCAGCCAGTGCAGCATGTCGGTGAGTTTGGGTGGATGGGTGAGGGTGGGGGAATCCTGCAACGGCTGTTCCGCAGCTGCGGAGCATGACCCGGAGGCAGCCGGTTGATAACGGAGCCGATGATATATTAGCGTCATGAAAATTGCGATTGCACAACTCAATGTCACTGTCGGCGATCTCGACGGCAATGCGCGCCGGATCGCCGATGCCGCGGCGCGGGCACGTGCCGCCGGCGCGAGCCTTCTGCTCACCACCGAACTGGCGCTGTCGGGCTATCCGCCCGAGGATCTGCTGCTGCGTGACGATTTCTTCCGTGCCTGCGACGCGGCTTTCCGGCGGCTGATGGAGCAGGTCGCAGGCATTACCGTGGTGCTCGGGCATCCGCACCAGGTCGGCGGCAGGCGCTACAACGCCGCCTCGGTGATCCGCGACGGCCGGGTCATCGCGACTTATCTCAAGCAGTCGCTGCCCAATTACACGGTGTTTGACGAGCGGCGCTATTTCGATTCGGGTGAGTCGCCCTGCGTGTTCGAGCACGAGGGCCTGCGCCTGGGCATCAATATCTGCGAGGACGTGTGGGAGGAGCCGGCGGCGAAGGCCGCGCGCGAAGCCGGGGCGCAGCTGCTGCTGGTGCTTAATGCCTCGCCATACCATATCGACAAGCGGCTGACGCGCCATGAAGTGGTGCGCGAGCGCGTCGGCAAGACCGGCATGGGTGTGGTCTATGCCAACCAGGTGGGCGGTCAGGACGAGCTGGTATTTGACGGTGCCTCTTTCACGGTGGATGACCGCGGAGAACTGACGCACCAGTTCGCGGCTTTCGAGGAGGTGCTGGGCCTGGTTGAAATCCGCGGCGGCACCCCGGTCAAGGGCGAGATTGCGCCTGCGGCCGGCCTTGAGCAGGAGGTCTATCGCGCGCTGACGCTGGGTGTACGCGATTATCTGGGCAAAAACGGTTTTCCCGGGGCGCTGCTCGGTCTTTCCGGCGGGATCGATTCGGCTTTGACGCTCGCGGTCGCGGTGGATGCGCTCGGGCCGGACAAGGTGCATGCGGTGATGATGCCCTCACAGTACACCGCCGGCATGAGCAGCGAGGATGCGCGGCGCCAGGCCGAGACCATGGGCGTGCGTTATTCCGAGATTCCGATCCGGCCGGTGTTTGATGCCTTCCGGTCGGCGCTTGCCGAACAGTTCCGCGGCCTGAAGGAGGATGTCACCGAGGAAAACCTGCAGGCACGCATCCGCGGCACGCTGCTGATGGCGATGTCGAACAAGACCGGGGCCATCGTGCTCACCACCGGCAACAAGAGCGAGATGGGCACTGGCTACGCCACGCTCTACGGAGACATGGCCGGCGGCTTCGCCGTGCTCAAGGACATCAAGAAAACGCTGGTTTACCGGCTGTCCGAATACCGCAACACGCAGGGCGAGGTGATACCGCGGCGCGTGATCGAGCGGGCGCCTTCCGCTGAATTGCGGCCCGACCAGAAAGACCAGGACAGCCTGCCACCCTACGACGTGCTCGATGCCATCATGGAGGCCTATGTCGAGCGCTATCGCAGTCCGCAGGAAATCGTGGCCATGGGCTATGCGCAGGCCGATGTGGAGCGGGTGGTGAAACTGCTGCGCGCCAGCGAATACAAGCGCAGGCAGGCGCCGGTGGGCATTCGCATCACCAACCGCGGCTTTGGCAAGGACTGGCGTTATCCCATCACCAACCGTTTTCGCCACTGAGCCGTGCCTGTGATGCGCTGTGTTATGCTTTTTCCAACGGTTCAAGCCGTCCAGATGGAGGTTGCATGAAAAAAATAGAGGCCATTTTCAAGCCGTTCAAGCTTGACGAAGTGCGTGAAGCGCTTTCCGAAATCGGCGTCAGCGGCCTGACCGTTACCGAGGTCAAGGGCTTCGGTCGCCAGAAGGGCCACACCGAGCTCTACCGCGGCGCCGAATACGTGGTTGATTTCCTGCCCAAGGTGAAGGTCGAGGTCGTGGTGGCCGACAAGCTGCTGGATGCCGCGATCGACGCGATGGTGAAGGCCGCCCGCACCGGCAAGATCGGCGATGGCACGATCTTCGTCAGCGACGTGGCACAGGTGATCCGCATCCGCACCGGTGAAACCGGCGAAGCCGCGGTCTGAGACCCGGCTTCAGCTGCGGCTTCCCCGCAGCAGCACCAGTACGGCGCCACCGCCCCCTTCGTGTGCAGGTGCCTGGCAGTAGGCCAGAACCTCATCTCTCTGGGCCAGCCACGCGGCCACCTTTTTCTTGAGTACAGGCTCGCGGTTGGGTGAACTGAGCCCCTTGCCGTGGACGATGCGCACGCAGCGCAGGCCCTGGCGCAGCGCATCGGCAAGAAAGCCCGCGGTCTGGATTCGCGCCTCAGGTGCGGTCAGTCCGTGCAAGTCGAGCTGGGCCTGGATTTTCCAGTAGCCGCGGCGTAACCGC
>JAJTHX010000109.1 GCA_021300125.1 Betaproteobacteria bacterium
CATCCGTGGTCCAGCCGACTTACCGCACGCTTTCCTCGTTTTACTGTTTCTACTTCGCCTATCTCGGCGCCTTCGCGCCGTTTTTCGCGCTGTATCTGGACAGCGTGGGCATGAGCGCGGTGCAGATCGGTGTGCTGATGGCGCTGCCGCAGGTCACCCGCATCGTCGCGCCGCATCTGTGGGGCTGGCTGGCCGATCACAGCGGGCGTCGCATCGGCATCGTGCGCGCGGCGGGCGCGGCGGGTACGCTGGCCTATCTGGGCGTGTTCGCGGGTGACAGCTTTGTGCTGCTGTTCGCGGTGCTGTTCGCGATGATGTTTTTCTGGAGTGCCGCGCTGCCGCTGGTGGAGGCGACCACGCTGACCCACCTGGGCGACGACATGTCGCGCTACGGCCGCATCCGCGTCTGGGGCTCGGTCGGTTTCATCGGCGCGGTGGTGGCGGTGGGCTACCTCATTGACGCCACGGCGCCGCGCGCGGTGCTGTGGGCGGTGGGGGCGCTGATGCTGGTCATGCTGCTGCTGTCATTTGCGATTGGCGAAGCGAAGGTGGAGCCGCATCCCTCGGACGACCTGCCGGTGTGGCGGATCGTGCGCCGGCCCGAGGTGATCGCCATCGTCGCCGCCTCGGCGCTGATGGCGGCGGCACACGGGCCGTACTACACCTTCTACACCATCCACCTCGTCGACCATGGCTACAGCAAGTCGGCGGCCGGCTGGCTGTGGGCGCTGGGCGTGATCTGCGAGATCGGGATTTTTGTGTGGATGTCGCGGCTGTACCGCGCGTATTCGCTGCGCGCGATCCTCATCGCCAGCACGCTGCTGGCGGCCCTGCGGTTTGTGGTGATCGGCTGGGCGGCCGAGAGTTTCGTGCTGCTGCTCGCGGCACAGACCCTGCACGCCGCAAGCTTCGGGTCCTTTCACGCCGCTGCCATCGGCGTGGTGCACCGCCTGTTCCGGGGGCGCCACCAGGCGCGCGGACAGGCGATCTACGGCAGCCTCGCCTACGGGCTGGGCGGGAGCCTCGGCGGACTGGCGAGCGGCTACGCCTGGGGCGCCCTCGGCGCCGGCCCGACTTTCACGCTGGCCGGGGTCTGCGCCCTGCTGGCAGCGGCTGTACTGTGGAAAGGATTGCGCCAGGCCTGAAGCGGGTGGCCGGGGCGGGGCCGGCGCTATGCGATAATCCACGGTTCCCAAAGACGGGTTCAACCACGGTATTTCCCCATGGCAGGACTGACGCTTTACGACAAACTCTGGAACAGTCATCTCGTCCGCAGCGAAGCGGACGGCACGGCGCTGCTCTACATCGACCGCCACCTGGTGCATGAAGTCACCAGCCCGCAGGCCTATGAGGGCCTCAAACTCGCCGGCCGCAAGGTCTGGCGCGTCGATTCCGTGGTGGCCACGGCCGACCACAACACGCCAACGCGCAACTGGGACAAGGGCCTCGACGGCATCACCGACAAGGTGTCCCGGCTGCAGGTCGAGACCCTGGACAAGAACATCAGGGAATTCAAGGCCAAGGTTTATTTCCCCTTCCTCGACAAGCGCCAGGGCATCGTGCATGTGATCGGTCCGGAAAACGGCGCGACCCTGCCGGGGATGACGGTGGTCTGCGGCGATTCTCACACCAGCACCCACGGCGCTTTCGGCGCGCTCGCCTTCGGCATCGGCACCAGCGAGGTCGAGCATGTGCTCGCCACGCAGTGCATGGTGATGAAAAAGTACAAGAACATGAACGTGGTGGTTGAGGGCGAGCTCGGGCCCGGCGTCACCGCCAAGGACGTGGTGCTGGCGATCATCGGCAGGATCGGCACCGCCGGCGGCACCGGCTACGCCATCGAGTTCACCGGCAGCGCTATCCGCAGCCTGTCGATGGAAGGCCGCATGACCCTGTGCAACATGGCGATCGAGGCGGGTGCGCGCACCGGCATGGTCGCCGTTGATGACAAGACCATCGAGTACTGCAAGGGCCGCATGTTTTCTCCGACCGGCGCGATGTGGGACCGGGCGGTGGCCTACTGGCGCACGCTGGTCAGCGACCCGGATGCGAAGTTCGATACCGTGGTCACGCTGCGCGCCGAAGACATCGTGCCGCAGGTGAGCTGGGGCACGTCGCCGGAAATGGTGACCACCGTGGACGGCAGGGTGCCCGACCCGGCGCAGGAAACCAGCCCGGTGAAGCGCGAGGGTTATGCGCGGGCCCTGCAGTACATGGACCTTAAACCCAACACGCCGATCACCGACATCCGCATCGACAAGGTGTTTATCGGTGCCTGCACCAACTCGCGCATAGAGGACCTGCGCGCCGCCGCCGCGGTGGCGAAAGGCCGCAAGGTCGCGGCCAGCGTGAAGCTGGCGATGGTGGTGCCGGGCTCCGGCCAGGTCAAGGCGCAGGCCGAGCAGGAAGGCCTCGACCGCATTTTTAGCGAGGCGGGTTTCGAATGGCGCGAGCCGGGCTGCTCGATGTGCCTGGGCATGAACGAAGACCAACTGAGCCCCGGCGAGCGCTGTGCATCGACCTCAAACCGCAATTTCGAAGGCCGCCAGGGGCCCGGCGGCCGCACGCATCTGGTGAGCCCGGCGATGGCTGCCGCAGCCGCGATCGCGGGGCATTTTGTCGACGTGCGTGAACTCAAGTGAAGGAGATCCTGATGAAACGCGTGTTCCTGATGATGGTGGCCGTGGCCGTGCTTGCAGGCTGCAACACGGTGGCCGGCGTGGGCAAGGATATCGAGCGTGCCGGCGAGGCGATCCAGCGCTCGACCAAGTGAGCTGACATGGAAAAATTCATCCGTAAGGAAGGATTGGTTGCGCCGCTCGACCGCGCCAACGTCGATACCGACGCGATCATCCCCAAGCAGTTCCTGAAGTCGATCAAGCGCACGGGCTTCGGCCCCAATCTGTTCGACGAATGGCGCTATCTTGACCGCGGTGAGCCCGATGCCGACAACAGCGGCCGGCCGCTGAACCGGGATTTCGTGCTCAACCGTAGCCGCTATATCGGCGCGACGGTGCTGCTCGCACGCGAGAACTTCGGCTGCGGCTCCTCGCGCGAGCACGCGCCCTGGGCGCTGCTGCAGTTCGGCATCCAGACCATCATCGCGCCGAGCTTTGCCGACATCTTCTACAACAACAGCCTGAAGAACGGCCTGCTGCTGATCAAGCTCGACTCGAAGATTGTTGACCAGCTCTTTCGCGAGACCGAGGCGAACGAAGGCTATCGCCTGGCGATCGACCTCGAGCAGCAGGCGGTGACCACCCCGTCGGGCAAAACGTTCAAATTCGACATCGACCCGCACCGCAAGCACTGCATGCTGAACGGCCTGGACGACATCGGCCTCACGCTCGAGCACGCAGACGAAATCCGTGCCTTCGAAAACAGGCACAAGTCCGCGCAGCCCTGGATATTCGCCTGATTGCTCGCCAGGTTGTTCGCCTGGTTGTTCCCCTGATACCCACAAGCCCAGCAACGGAATCCTGATGAAAATCGCAGTGCTTGCCGGTGACGGCATCGGCCCGGAAATCGTCGGCCAGGCGGTCAGGGTGCTCAAGCGCCTTGCCGCTGACGGCCTCAAACTCGAAATGGAAGCCGCGCCGTTTGGCGGTGCCGGTTTTGACGCGCATGGTGATCCGCTGCCCGAACCGACGCTCAAGCTGGCAAAGCAGGCGGATGCCGTGCTGTGCGGCGCCGTGGGCGGCCCAAAGTATGACGCGCTGCCGCGTCCGCAGCGGCCGGAGCAGGGCATCCTGCGCATCCGCAAGGAGCTGGGGCTATTCGCCAACCTGCGTCCGGCGGTGCTGTATCCGGAACTGGTGCATGCCTCGACGCTGAAGCCCGAGGTGGTGTCCGGACTCGATCTGATGATCATCCGCGAACTGACCGGCGACATCTATTTCGGCGAGCCGCGCGGCCGCCGCGACAACGCGCGCGGGGAGAGGGAGGGCTACGACACGATGCTCTACTCGGAGCCGGAAATCCGCCGCATTGCCGAGGTCGGATTCCAGACCGCGATGAAGCGCGGCAAAAAGCTGTGTTCGGTGGACAAGGAAAACGTGCTCGAGACCAGCCGCTTCTGGCGAGAGATCGTCAACGCTGTGGCGAGGAATTATCCGCAGGTTGCGCTGTCGCACATGTACGTCGACAACGCTGCGATGCAGCTGGTGCGCAACCCCAAGCAGTTCGACGTCATCGTCACCGGCAACATCTTCGGCGACATCCTCTCGGACGAAGCCTCGATGCTCACCGGTTCGATCGGCATGCTGCCCTCGGCCTCGCTCAATTCGGGCGGCGTCGGGCTCTATGAGCCGATCCACGGCTCGGCGCCTGACATTGCCGGTAAAAACATTGCCAATCCGCTGGCCACCATCCTGTCCACGGCGATGATGCTGCGCTATACCTTCAACAAGGACGAGTGGGCCTACCGCATCGAAGCGGCGGTGAAGAATGTGCTGGCCGCGGGTTACCGCACCCCCGACATTGATGAGCCCGGGGCGAGGAAGGTCGGCACGGTCGAGATGGGCGACGCGGTGGTGGCGGCGCTGTAAACGCTTTTCCGGGTTTGGCGTTATCATTCAACATATTGTTTTTTAAGGTGTTTTCATGAAGAAGGTCGGGATCATCGGGTGGCGCGGCATGGTCGGATCCGTGCTCGTCGAACGCATGCTGGCGGAGCGTGACTTCGACCTCATTGCACCGACCTTTTTTTCGACCTCTCAGGCCGGTGGCAAGGGGCCGGCAACCGGGCGTGACGCCGGACCGGTGGCGGATGCCAACAGCATGGACGCGCTGGCGAAGATGGACATCCTGATCTCCTGCCAGGGCGGTGACTACACCAGCGCGATCTTCCCGAAGCTGCGCGCTGCCGGCTGGGACGGCTACTGGATCGACGCCGCCTCGGCGCTGCGCATGCAGCCGGACGCGGTGATCATCCTCGATCCGGTCAACCGCGATGTGATTGATGCCGCACTGGCCAAGGGTGTGAAAAACTACATCGGCGGCAACTGCACGGTGAGCCTGATGCTGATGTCGATGGGCGGGCTGTTCAAGGCCGGCCTCGTCGAGTGGATGACGGCGATGACCTACCAGGCTGCCTCCGGCGCCGGTGCCGCCAACATGCGCGAGCTCGTCGCGCAGATGGGTGCCGTGCACGCGGTGGCGAAGCCGCTGCTCGACAATCCGGCTTCGGCGATTCTTGAACTCGACCGCATCGTGGCCGACACGCTGCGCAAGGGTGCGGTGCCGACCGAGAATTTCGGTCACCCGCTGGCCGGCAGCCTGCTGCCCTGGATCGACAAGGACCTTGGCAATGGCCAGAGCAAGGAAGAGTGGAAGGGCATGGCCGAGACCAACAAGATCCTCGGCTGCGAAGCAAATCCGATTCCGGTCGATGGCGTCTGCGTGCGTGTTGGCGCGATGCGCTGTCACAGCCAGGCGCTGACCGTGAAGCTCAAGCGCGATATGCCGTTGCCCGAAATCGAGGCCTTGCTGGCGAAAGCCAATGACTGGGTCAGGGTCGTGCCCAACCAGCGTGAAGCCTCGCTGCAGCAACTCACGCCGACGTCCGTTACCGGCACGCTGACTGTGCCGGTGGGCCGGCTCCGCAAGCTTCCGATGGGCGGAGAATATCTCGCGGCCTTCACCGTGGGCGACCAGTTGCTGTGGGGCGCTGCAGAGCCGTTGCGCCGGATGCTGCGCATCGTGCTGGAGTCACCGGTGGTCCGGAATGCGGCAAAGCCTGCCGCGGTTGCCGCAAAGGTCTGAGCACCGCTGCGGAATTGTTCCCGCGAGTGCTCAATCATTACAGCAAAAATCACGGAATTCCCTTTAAAAACATAAGCTTGGTCAGTTTGATTCGAACTGGTCTTAGCTTGCATGCCTAACTGATTGATGCTAAATTCGTTGTCAGATAAAAAACACCATCTGGGAGCTGTGGTGCGCACATTCTCCAAAGCGCTGGTCGTGGCGCTGCTGCTCTTGCCGGCAATGGCGAGTGCTGCCGGGTTTGGCAGGCTCACCGTCCAGTCCAATATTGGCCAGCCGCTCAGCGCGGAAATCGACCTGGTTTCCGTGAGCCCGGACACTGCAGGCGCGCTCACGGCGCGCCTTGCCGGGCCCGACGCCTATCAGCAGGCCAACCTGCAGTACAACAGCGCGCTCAGCGGTATCAAGCTGACGATTGAACGCCGCGCCGATGGGCAGTATTTCATCCGCTTGACAGGAAGCCGGCCCGTCAGCGAGCCGTTCATTGATCTGCTGGTCGAGCTCTCCGGCGCCGGCACCCGCCTGACACGGGAATACACCGCGCTGTTGGATCCCCCCGGCTTCACCCCCGCACCTGCGGCGCCGGTTGAAGGGGCCCAGGCAAGACCTGTTATTGCGCCCGTTCAGCAGGCCGCTCTGGACTCTGCCCCGGCCCCCGCGGCTAAACCCATTCGCGGTGCGCCGCGCGAGTCGGGTGGCAAGGCCCAGGAATACGGTCCCATCGCCAAGGGTGAGACCCTGGGCCGGATCGCGGCCAGCCTCAAGCCCGAGGGTGTGTCTCTCGAGCAGATGATGGTGGGCCTCTATCGCAGTAACCCTGATGCCTTCATCCGCAACAACATGAACTTGGTGAAGTCGGGCAGGATCCTGCGCGTGCCCGATGCCCAGGAACTCGCGGCGATTCCGCAGGGCGATGCGGTCAAGGAATACAAAACCCAGGTATCCGACTGGCGCGCCTACAGCGGCCGTGTGGCTGATCAGGCCGGCGTTGCCCCCGAGGGCGGCAGCACCACCCGTGGCCGCATCACGGCCAAGGTCGACGATCCCGCGGCAGCCGGCGGCAAGGATGTGGTCAAGCTGTCCAAAGGTGAACCTGGTCCCGGCGGCAAGCCGCTTGCCGGCGGAGACAAGGCTCGAGCGTTGCAGGAAGAGCTTGTGGCGCGCAACCTTGAGCTGGCTGAAGCCCGGGAGCGCATCGCCCAGCTTGAGAAGACCATCAAAGATACGCAAAAGCTGGTCGAGCTGAAGAGCGGCGGCATGGCTTCCGCGCAGCAGAAGGCAGAGGCGGAGAAGGGTACGAAGCCCGAAGCCAAACTGGAGCCGGCCAAACCCGAGGCGCGCAAACCCGAAGCGGCTGCCTTGGCCGAACCGGCGGAACCCAAGCCCGTGCCCGCTGTGCCCTCCCAGGATATCAGCGCTCCGGCATCAACCCAACCCGTTGCCGAGCAAAAGCCTGCGCCCAAGCCTGTTGCGCCTCCGCCGCCGCCGCCCGAGCCCGAGCTGATGGATGTGGTGATGGATAACCTGCCGCTGGTTGGCGGCGGACTGGGCGCGCTACTTCTTGGCGGACTGGGTCTGGCCGCGCTGCGTCGCCGTCGCGCGCGAGCTGCTTCAGCCGGTGACGACATCGAGCCGGTGATGCCTGCGATGGCCGCCGGTGGCGTCGCTGCGGCTACAGTGGCCGCGACCATGGCCGCAGATTCCGCTCCTGCTGCCGAAGCGGCTACCGATGATGTCGATCCGGTGCAGGAAGCCGAGGTCTACATGACCTACGGCCGTGATGTTCAGGCCGTGGAAATCCTTAAAGAGGCGATGGCACAGAATCCGTCTCGCGAGGATGTGCAGGTGAAGCTGGCCGAGGTCTACGCCAACCGCGGTGATGCCGCTTCGTTTTCGTCGATTGCGCAATCGCTTCATGGGCTTACCGGAGGCCATGGTGACAACTGGTCGAAGATAGCGGCCTTGGGCTACGCCCTGGAGCCCGCGAATCCGCTTTACGAGGCGGGCAAGGATGCGGCGCCGGCCATCGCTGCCGGTGAAACCACCTCCACCGATCTTGACTTCGATCTGGGTGGTGATGCATTGACTACCCCCGATATCCAGCTTGAAGCCGAGCCTGCCGGACAAGTCACCGAGATTGGCGGTGGTATCCAGCAGATTGCCGCCGCCGTCGATGCCGGAGTCACACCGTCCGAACCGCTGGTCCCTGATTTCAATCTGGATGCCCCCGCCGCCTCAGCGGTACCGGATATCGTGCTTGACGTGCCCCCGGTGGCTGCTCCTGCAAGCAGCGAGCACGCCTCCATCGATTTCAATTTTGAGCTGCCTCCGGTCGAAACCGCGGCGGCCGTGCCTGCTCCCGCAGCCCAGCCCGCACCGGCTGCGGATGCCGGACTGGATTTCAAGATCGATATGGGCGATCTCAGCATCAACCTCGACGAGCCTGCGACTGTGGCGGCGCCGCCGGCAGAGAAAAGCGGCCACTGGTATGACGTGCAGCAGAAATTTGATCTCGCCAAGGCCTATCAGGAGATGGGTGACAACGAAGGCGCCCGCGAAATTCTTCTGGAAGTGATCAAGGAAGGTGATGCCGAGCAGAAGGCCGAGGCCGATAAACTGCTAGGTTCCCTTGGCTGACGCTGACCGCGTATAACCCCGCAACCGCGGCAGCGTCCCTGCCGCGGTTTGTTTTTTTGTGGCGCGGACTTTTTTGCGCTGGAGAGTATGGATGAGAATCGCGCTCGGCATCGAGTATGACGGCAGCGGGTTCTGCGGCTGGCAGACCCAGA
>JAJTHX010000023.1 GCA_021300125.1 Betaproteobacteria bacterium
CCGTTCTTGGCAACCCGGACTTGCGAATTACTGGTTACCGCTGATATTCGACTCGCGGATCAGATTGCCCCAGAGCTTGCGCTCGGACTGGATGAAGGCACCGAACTGCTCGGGGGTGCTGTACACCGCCTCGATCGCCAGCGTGCCCAGGTTCCTGCGGACTTCTTCGTCACCCAGAGCGCGCTTCAGATCGGCCGAGACCTTGTCCACCATCGCCCGCTGCACGCCGGTGGGGAACAGGATGCCCCACCAGTTGGCCGCGTCAAAGCCTTTGAGACCCTGCTCCGCCAGTGTCGGCAACTCCGGGGTGAACGGCGTGCGCTGGCCGCTGGTCACCGCCAGCGCCTTAAGTTTGCCGGCCTTGATGTTGCCCATCACCGGCGGCGCATCCGAGAACATCATCATGATATGGCCACCCTGCACCGCGGCGATCGAATAGACGCCGCCCTGGAAGGGCACGGTGACGATGTCGACCTTGGCTTCCCGCTTGAACAGTTCGCCTACCAGGTGCGACATGCTGCCCGCCCCGCTGGTTGCATAGGTCAGCGCGCCCGGCTGCTTCCTTGCAAGGGCTACCAGGTCGCGTACATCGCGGACCGGCATGGTCGAGGGCGTGACCAGGATGTTGGCGGCGCGGGTGATCTGGCCCACCGGCACGAAATCCTTGTCGACGTCGTATTTGACCTTGTTCAGCAGCGGGTTGGCCACCACCGGGCCGAAGTTGCCGAGCAGGAAGACATGGCCGTCGGCTGGCTGTTTGGCGGCATATTCCATGCCCACCGCGCCGGCCGCACCGGGACGTGAATCCACCAGCACCTGCTGACCCCAGAGTTCGGTCAGCTTTTTGCCGATGATCCTGGCCATCACATCGGAACTGCCGCCTGCGGGATAAGTGACGACAAAGCGCACGGCACGGGTGGGATAGGCCTGCTGCGCGGCAGCATGTACCGATGCGAACATCGCGGCCGCGCCGGCCAGTACGCCAAGACTGCGGGTGATACGGTTCATCGAGTTCCTCCGATCATGCGGGTCGGCCGTGCGGCAATTGCCGCCGGCAGGTTTGTTCCGGCTTTTTCCCTGCAAAGGCGCCGGCTGTGGCTATTCTAGCCGGCGAAAGCGGAAACGCAACGTCCCGGTCAGGTGAGGTGGCTGGCAATGTCGATGCCCCAGGCTTCGGGCTTTTCGTAGTAAAGGATGCGGTCACCGCCGGGACCGGGGCGGGACAGGTCGATGTCCAGCGGCTGCAGCGGCCGTTCGCGCCGGGTGCAGTAGATCGCACGCACCAGCGGCTGCAGCAGGTTGTCCTCGCACTGGCCGATGACGACGGCGAGCCTCCCGCTTTCCAGCCGCACCAGCGAGCCGGTGGGGTAGATGCCGATGCAGCGGGTGAAGGCGTGCACCAGCACCGGATTGAAATGGAACTTGCCCCATTCGAAGATCTTGCGCATCGCCTCGTTCGGCTCCAGGCCCTTGTGGTAGCAGCGGTCGGAAGTGATCGCATCGTAGACATCGACGATCGCCGCCATCTGCCCCATCTGCGAAATCTCTTCGCCCTTCAGGCCCAGCGGATAGCCACTGCCGTCATGGCGCTCGTGGTGCTGCGCGGCAACCTGCACCGCGATGGCGGAAATGCCGGGCGTCTGCTCGAGGATGCGCCGGCTCTCCACGACATGGCATTTGATCTGCGCGAATTCGTCGTCGGTGAGCCGGCCCGGCTTGTTGAGGATCTCGTCGGGCACGCGGGTCTTGCCGATGTCGTGCAGCAGGCCGCCGATGCCGGCCTCGTGGATGTCTTCGTGGCCCATCTTCAGCGCGCGGCAGAACGCGGTCTGCAGCCCGCACACCGCAACCGAATGCTGGAAGGTGTAATCATCCTTGTTCTTGATCCGGCACAGGCTCAGCAGCGCACCACCGTTGCGCAGGATCGACTGGGTGATGTTCTCCACCACCGGCTCCACGCGTTCGCTGTCGATCTGTCGGCCCAGGCGCACGTCCTGCATCAGGTCGCGGATCAGGCGGTTGGCCTCGCCCTGAATGCGCCGCGCTGCCTCGGACTCCTCGCGGAACGAAGTCTGCCGCGGCTTGGGCATTTCGGCCTCGGCGAACGCCACCATTTCCTGCTCGATCTCGCGGTCGGCTTCCTGCGCGTCCAGCCCGGGGCCGTCGATGCCGCGCGCAGGATCGATGTAAACCTCGCGGATGCCGGCCGAGCGGATGCGCTCGATCTGGTCTTCGCGGGTCAGCGCGAGTTCCTTGCGCAGGAAGGGATGGTCCATCCAGCCGCAATTCAGGTCCTGCACGTACATGCCGACACGCAGGTCGGCCACAGCGATCTTACGGGTCATCGCATGCCTCGTGACCGCGCCGGACGGCGGGCTTCAGGCTGGGTTTACGGCCGGCGAGGGCGGCGGCTTGAGGCCGGCTCAGTCCAGGAACATGGCGATGAGGTCGTTCAGGAATCGCCGGCCCAGTGCCGACGGTGTGACACGCCGGTGGTCCCGCACGATCAGGCCGCGCGCTTCCGCCGCATCGAGGCGCGCCAGCAATGGCGTGCTGTCACAGCCGATACGCTCGGGATAAAGATCGAGATCGAAGCCCTGGTTCAGGCGCAGGGCGTTCATCATGAATTCACCGGGCAACTCGGCAGGACTCAGTCCGCGCTGCTCGCCGAACTGCCCTTGGGTTCCGGCCTGCGCCAGATAGGCCTTGGGCTGGCGTACGCGGGATCTTCTCAAGATATTGTTTTTAAAGGATATTTTTTCATGGGCCCCGGCGCCGATACCAAGATAGTCGCCGAACAGCCAGTAATTGAGGTTGTGCCGGCACTGCCGCCCGGGACGGGCGAAGGCAGAGGTTTCGTAATGCCCGTAACCCGCGGCCGCAAGCTGCGCCTCCACCGCATCCTGCATCAGGGCCGCGGTGTCGTCATCGGGCAAGGCCGGGGGCCGGTGGTGAAACAGCGTGTTCGGCTCGATCGTCAGGTGATAGGCGCTCAGGTGTTGCGGCCCCAGCGACAGCCCCTGCGCGATATCAGCCGCGGCCTGATCCGGCGTCTGGCCCGGCAGGCCGTACATCAGGTCAAGATTGACGTTGTCGAACACCCGCAGTGCGAGTTCGGCAGCGCGCCACGCTTCGGCGGCGTCGTGGATTCGGCCCAGGGCACGAAGGTGGGCATCATTGAAGCTCTGGATGCCCAGCGACACGCGGTTGATGCCGGCTGAGCGGAAGCCGGTGAACTTCTCCGCCTCCACCGTGCCCGGATTGGCTTCGAGCGTGATCTCCGCATCGGCGGCCATCGGCAGGCGCGCACGCAGGCCGCAGAGCAGCGCATCCAGCGCGGCCACCGAAAACAGGCTCGGCGTGCCGCCGCCGATGAACACGGTGTTGACCGCGCGCCCCCAGACATCGGGGAGCGCCAGTTCCAGGTCGGCCAGCAACGCCGCGACGTACGCCTGTTCGGGCAGTTCACCGCGCGCCTCGTGCGAGTTGAAATCGCAGTACGGGCATTTGCGCGCGCACCACGGAATATGCACGTAGAGCGACAGCGGCGGCAGGGTTTTGAACTGCGGCGATGCGTGCGCAGTGGGCAGTGAAGAACGACCGGCCACGCTGCCTTCAGCCTCGATGCCGTTGTTGCATTCGCCGCACCAGCTGCGCCAGCGCCTGGCCGCGATGGCTGAGGGCATTTTTTTCAGCAGGCGAGAGCTCGGCACCGGTCCTGCCCAGCGCCGGGATCAGGAACAGCGGGTCGTAGCCGAACCCCTCCTCTCCGCGGGCTGAGTCAAGGATTTGTCCGTGCCACTCACCCTCGGCGATCAGCGGCTGCGGGTCCTCGGCGTGGCGCACCAGCACGATCACGCAGACATAATGCGCGCTGCGGTCGGCGGCGCCTGCCAGTTCGCGCAGCAGTTTTTCGTTGTTGAGCCGGTCCTGCGCGTCGCGTTGCAGCGACCCCGGCCCCTCGGCATAACGCGCCGAATGTACCCCCGGGGCACCGCCAAGCGCGTGCACGCAAACCCCCGAGTCATCGGCCAGCGCCGGCAGGCCGCTCAGGCGGCTGGCGTGTCGCGCCTTGGCCAGCGCATTCTCGACAAAGCTGCAATGCGGCTCTTCGGCCTCGGCAATGCCCAGTTCGCCCTGCGTCACCACGCTGATGCCCAGCGGCGCGAGGATGGCGGCGATCTCGCGCAGTTTGCCGGGGTTGTTGGAGGCGATGACGAGTCGGTTCACGATCAGACCTAAGGCTGCAGGGGGCTCGGAAAACAGCTTTGGTGACACCGGGTTTCCGGCTTCAAACTTGTTTGCGGGGTTCGCAGCAACCCTTGAGGCCAAAAAATGCCGGCGTCACTGTGCCAGCGCACCACGCTGCGCGGCCAACAGTTGCGCGATGCCCTGCTGAGCGAGATCGAGCAGCGACTGCATTTCGGCGCGGGAGAACGGCGCGCCCTCGGCCGTGCCCTGCACTTCGATCAATCCGCCGCTGCCGGTCATCACCACGTTCATGTCGGTATCGCAGCCGGAATCCTCTGCGTAATCCAGATCCAGCACCGGGAGTCCCTTGTAGATGCCCACCGACACCGCGGCCACCGCTTCACGCACCGGCGAGGCCGCAATCCTTTGCTCGCGCAGGAGGAAGGCCACCGCATCGTTCAATGCAACCCAGGCGCCGGTGATGGCTGCGGTGCGCGTTCCACCGTCGGCCTGGATCACGTCACAGTCAAGATGTATGGTGCGCGGACCAAGGCGGTCGAGATCAACCACCGCACGCAACGAGCGGCCGATCAGGCGCTGGATTTCCTGGGTGCGGCCCGACTGCTTGCCGCGTGCCGCCTCGCGGTCGGTGCGGGTGTTGGTCGAGCGCGGCAGCATGCCGTACTCGGCGGTGACCCAGCCGCGCTCGCTGCCGCGCAGGTGTGGCGGCTGCTTCTCGAGCACGCTGGCCGTGCACAGCACCCGGGTTGCGCCGAATTCGATCAGTACCGCGCCTTCGGCGTGACAGGTGTAATTGCGGGTGATGCGGATATCGCGCATCTGGTCTGCCTTGCGCTGGCTTGGTCGCACGGGGTTGCCTCGATATGCTATGTTCGAAAGACCGTGATTATAGAACCCCAAACATGATTCACAGCATGACCAGCTACGCCACTGCCGCCCGCGAACTTGCCTGGGGCGCAGTCAGCATCGAGTTGCGCGCGGTCAACCACCGTTACCTCGACGTCAGCTTCCGCCTGCCCGACGAACTGCGCGGCATCGAGCAGGGCTTGCGCGAAATGATCGCCGCCGCGGCGACCCGCGGCAAGATCGAATGCCGCATTGCCTGCGCACGGCGTAGCAGCATCACCCAGGGTGGTGCCGAACTCGACGAGCAATTGCTCTCGCGGCTGCTCGCCCTGGGCGTGCGTGTACAGGCGGCCTGCGGCGCGGCCGGCCTGGATGCCCGCCCGCCTGGGGTGGCCGACATCCTGCGCTGGCCGGGAATGCTGGGCAGCGAGGAACTGCCGGCCGAATCGGTCAAGGCTGCTGCGCTGGAACTGATGCCGGGCGTCATCGCGGAATTCAACGCCGCGAGGCAGCGCGAGGGTTCCAAGCTGCGTGCGGTGATCCTCGAACGGGCTGCCGACATGCGCAAGCGCATCGCCACGGTGCAGCCGCGGATGCCGGCGGTAATCGCCGCCTTCGAGCAGAAACTCAATGCGCGGCTGAAGGAAGCCCTGGTCGCCGCTGACGACGAGCGGGTGCGCCAGGAGGTGGCCCTGTTCATCAACAAGATCGACGTCGACGAGGAACTGTCGCGGCTGGCTGCCCACCTCGACGAGCTCGAACGGCTGCTCGGCAAGGGCGGCGCCACCGGCAAGCGGCTGGACTTCCTGATGCAGGAACTCAACCGCGAAGCCAACACCCTGGGATCCAAATCCGCGGACATCGAAATCACCAGGGTGTCGCTGGACCTCAAGCTGCTGATCGAGCAGATGCGGGAACAGATCCAGAACATCGAATGACCGGATGAGCGGCAACCTCTACATTGTCAGCGCGCCCTCGGGTGCCGGCAAGACCAGCCTGGTCGCAGCCCTGCTGGCTTCAGACACGCGCGTGCGCAAGTCGGTGTCATACACCACCCGCGCGCCCCGCCCCGGTGAAATCAACGGCCGTCACTACCATTTCACCAGCATGGAACAGTTCGAGAAGCTGGAGGCCGCGGGAGATCTGCTCGAATCGGCCGTGGTCCACGGCAACCGCTACGGCACCTCCAAACGATGGGTTGAGGAACAGCTGACCGGCGATAGCGACATCGTGCTTGAGATTGACTGGCAGGGTGCGGCCCAGGTGCGCCGCCTGATGCCCTCGGCGATCGCGGTTTTCGTGCTGCCGCCCTCCTTCGAAGCCCTGCTGCAGCGGCTAAACTCGCGCGCCCAAGACAGTCCGGAGGTGATTGCCACCCGTCTCGCCAATGCGCGCGAGGAAATCGCGCATGTTCATGATTTTGATTATGTTATCATCAATGCCGATTTCCGGACCGCTGCTGCAGAACTGCAGGACATTGTCCGGACCGAGCGCCTGCGCACGGCGCAGCAGCTGGCCCGCCACACCGCTCTGATCAACCGGCTCAACTAGCACATACCCAGACAGGTTAACCATGGCCCGCATCACCGTCGAAGACTGCCTGAAATACATCCCCAACCGCTTCGAGATGTCGCTCGCCGCGACCTATCGCGCACGCCAGCTTTCCAATGGCGCCCAGCCGATGATCGACGCCACCCGCGACAAGCCGACGGTGATCGCCCTGCGCGAACTGGCCTCGGCCAAATTCGGCGCCGAGATCCTCAACAAAAGCCCGGTCTGACCGCCGGCCGCTGAGCTGTTGCGGCGGCAGGTCGCAGAAGGGTAACCACCCCACTGCGCATGGCCTCCGCCCCCCACGTTTCCAGCGAAAACCCCGCAGCACTGCCGGCGGCGCCGGCACTGTTTCAGGAGTTGTCGGGCTATCTCAAGCCGGATGACCTGACCCAGGTCCGCGCCGCCTACCACTTCAGCGAGTCCGCCCACCAGGGCCAGTACCGCAAGTCGGGCGAGCCCTACATCGCCCACCCCCTTGCGGTGGCCAACATCCTCGCCCAGTGGCACCTCGATTCGCAGGCGCTGACCGCGGCGCTTTTGCATGATGTGGTTGAGGACACCTCGGTCACCAAGGGCCAGATCGCCGAACAGTTCGGCCGCCCGGTCGCCGAACTGGTGGATGGCGTCTCCAAGCTCGACCGCATCCAGTTCGACACCCATGAGCATGCTCAGGCGGAGAATTTCCGCAAGATGCTGCTGGCCATGGCACGCGACGTGCGCGTGATGCTGATCAAGCTTGCCGACCGCCTGCACAACATGCGCACCCTGGACGCGGTGCATACCGAAAAGCGCCAGCGCATCGCGCGCGAGACCCTCGACATCTACGCGCCGATCGCCAACCGGCTCGGCTTGAACAGCATCTACCAGGAAATGGAGGACCTGTCCTTCCGGCACCTGTTCCCTGACCGCTACCGGGTATTGGCGAAGGCGGTACGCACCGCCCGCGGCAACCGGCGGGAGGTGGTGGGCAAGGTGCTGGAAAGCATCGAACGCCGGCTGCGCGAGCACGGCATCGACGCCCAGGTGCAGGGGCGCGAAAAGCACCTGCACTCGGTCTACCGCAAGATGCGCGAAAAGCATCTGTCCTTCGCCCAGGTGCATGACGTATTCGGCTTCCGCGTCATCGTACGCGACCACATGGCCTGCTACATGGCCCTCGGCCTGCTCCACGGCCTTTACAAACCGATCCCGGGCAAGTTCAAGGATTACATCGCGATACCCAAGGCCAACGGCTACCAGTCGCTGCATACCACCCTGTTCGGCCCCTTCGGCAGCCCGATCGAGATCCAGATCCGTACCGCGGAAATGCACAAGATAGCCGAGGCCGGTGTAGCTTCGCACTGGCTTTACAAAAGCTCCGACACCTCGCTGTCGGAACTGCAGCAGAAAACCCACCAGTGGCTGCAAAGCCTGCTCGAAATGCAGTCCGAATCGGGCGACTCAGTGGAGTTTCTTGAGCACCTCAAGGTAGACCTCTTCCCTGACGAGGTCTACGTATTCACCCCCAAAGGCAGGATCATGTCGCTGCCGCGCGGCGCCACGGCGGTGGATTTCGCCTACGCGGTGCACACCGACATCGGCAACAGGTGTGTCGCAGTGAAGATCAACCAGGAACTGATGCCGCTGCGAACCGAACTGCGCAACGGTGACCGCGTCGAGATCGTCACCGCTTCGCATGCCAAGCCCAATCCGCTGTGGCTGAACTTTGTCGCCACCGCAAAGGCGCGGGCGCACATCCGCCATTTCCTGAAGACGATGCATTTCTCGGAGTCGGTGCAACTGGGCAGCCGCCTCCTGCAGCAGGCGCTCGCGAACTTCCGCAAGACCCACGCCGACATCCACGACGCGCAGTGGGACAAGCTGGTCCGCGATTCCAATGCCCGCTCGCGCGACGAAATCCTGTCCGACGTGGGCCTCGGCAAGCGGCTGGCCGTGGTGGTCGCCCACCAGCTGCTGGCGCTGGGCGAGCCGCTGCGGCCCGAGGCACGCCCGACAGGGGCCGTCGTGGTCCGGGGTTCCGAGGGTTTCGCGGTGCAATTCGCCCGCTGCTGCGGCCCGATTCCGGGCGATCCGATCATCGGCATCATCAACAAGGGCCAGGGCATGGTGATTCATACCCACGACTGCCCGCTTGCCGCGAAGAGCAACCGCGACCCCGAGCGCGTCCTCGACGTGCAGTGGGACGCCAATCCGACCAAGCTGTTCGACGTGGGCATCCGCCTGGTCGTGGCCAACCAGCGCGGCGTGCTGGCCAAGGTCGCCGCGGAAATCGCCGCTGCGGAATCGAACATCCAGAACGTCGCCGTGGATCCCGATGACGGCGGCACCTACACGGTGATGCGCTTTACCGTGCAGGTCATGAACCGCATGCATCTGGCGCGGATCGTACGCGACCTGCGCAGGATCCCCGAAGTGGTCCGGATCGGGCGCAGCAAGGGCTGAACGTTTGCGCCCAAGGAAAAAACCTTTATTCACAATGGCTTGTGGATAGCTTCAAGACCGATGCGGGTGTTCTTCCGCCGGCCTCAAGGCGCTGCGGTCCAACGCCGTTAATAGCGTGACTTTCAGCAATAGACCCCTTAGACATCGAGATCGGGCCTGGCCGCCCGGCATCGGCAGGCAGCCGAGCGGCTGCAACCGTTGTACTGCGACTGAACAACCCTGATGACCAACCCGCATACAGCCGAAGAACCAACCCGGATCCGGGCGCTGCTGGTGGAGGACAATGAGTCCGACGCCGCGCTGGTGCTGGCTTCGCTGCGCGGTACCCGGCTCGATGTCGAACACACACGCGTGTGGAGCCGTGCAGGCCTCAGCGAAGCCCTCGGCCATGGTCCCTGGGATGTTGTGCTCTGCGACCACAGCATGCCCCAGTTCGACGGCCTCTCCGCGCTGTATGTGGTGCGCTCATACGATGCCGACCTGCCCTTCATCATTGTTTCCGGCGCCATCGGCGAGGAAACCGCAGTTGCGGCGATGCGCAACGGCGCCCAGGACTTCGTGATGAAGCAGAACCTGCGCCGGCTCGGCGCGGTGGTCGTGCGGGAAATGGAGGAAGCGCGGATGCGCCGCTCTGCGCGGGTCGCCAGCCGCAGCCTGCAGGCGAAGGAAGCCCTGCTCGACTCCATCGTCAACACCGCCGCCGACGGCATCGCGGTGGTGACCATCGGCGGCATCATCGAATTCGCCAATCCGGCGCTGTGCAGGATGATCGGCTGGGAGGCCGAGGAGCTATACGGCTTGCCGATCGAACAACTGCTCCAGGCCAACACCTCCGCCTCCGCCTACTGGGAGTCTCTGTTCTGCTCCAGCGACAGCGATGACAACACCCCGGCAAGCCTGCAAACACACCTGCGGGGCCGCGAAGGCAAGCTGACCCCGGTCGAAATCCATGCCGGTCGCACACTACTCAACGGTTCGCGCCGGGCAACCGTGGTGGTGCGCGACATCAGCGAGCGGCTCAACTCACAGGAACAGATGTGGCGGCTGGCGCACTTCGACGATCTCTCCGGCCTGCCCAACCGCCTGCTGTTTCGGCAGTTGCTGGAACAGGCATTGATCGATGCCGGGCGCAGCCGCAAACCCCTGGCGCTGCTCTTGATCGACCTTGACCGCTTCAAGCTGATCAACGACACGCTCGGGCATGACGCCGGGGACGAGGTGCTGCGCGAAGTCACGGCACGGCTTCGCCAGTGCCTGGGCGAAACGGACATCATCTCCCGTTTTGGCGGCGATGAGTTTGCCGCGATGATCCGCGACATCGGCGACGTGGATGCGGCGCGCACCGCCGCCACCCGCGTGCTCGCCGCGGTCGACAAGCCTTATCGCATCAATGGCGACGAATATCACCTGTCAGCGAGCATCGGCATCAGCACTTTCCCGGGTGACAGTGCCGATGCGACCGCGCTGCTGCGCAACGCCGAGCTGGCGATGTACCGCGCCAAGGACCAGGGCAAGAACAACTTCCAATTCCATTCGCCGCAGATGAACGCGCGCTCCTTCGAGTATGTCGTGCTCGAGCGCTTCCTGCGGCGCGCCATCGAGCAGGACGAGTTCCTGATTCACTACCAGCCGCAGGTCGAGGTCGGCAGCGGCCGCCTGACCGGGGCGGAAGCCCTGCTGCGCTGGAACCATCCCGGCATGGGCATGATGCAGCCCGACAAATTCATCCCGCTGGCCGAGGAAACCGGACTGATTGTACCGATCGGACGCATTGTGATGATGCGGGCCTGCATCGCCGCAAGGCGCTGGCAGGACTTCGGCCTGGCCGGTTTCAGGGTGGCGGTCAACCTATCCCCGCGCCAGTTCGTGCAGAGCGAACTGGTCGCCGACGTGCGTCACATCCTCGAGGACACCGGGCTCTCGCCCGAGAGCCTCGAGCTGGAAATCACCGAAAGCATGGTCATGGAAAACCCCGACAGGGCGGCGGCGATCCTGCACGAATTGCGTGCGGTGGGGGTCAAGCTCGCGATCGACGATTTCGGAACGGGTTACTCCTCGCTGGGCTACCTCAAACGGTTCCCGGTGGACACTATCAAGATCGACCGATCCTTCATCAAGGATGTGCCCGCGGACGCGGATGACGTTGCGATCACCCACGCGGTGATTGCGATGGGACGCAGTCTCCGGCTTTCGACCGTGGCCGAGGGTGTGGAAACCGCAGCCCAGGCGGAGTTTCTGGCCACCCACGGCTGCGACCTGATGCAGGGCTATCTGATCAGCCGTCCGCTGCCGCTGGACGACATGGACACCTTTCTGAGCCAGAAATGCGGCCTGGTGATTCCCAAGGTCAAGGTCAGCCACGCCTGAGGCGAGCCGCGGTCAAGGCCGCTTAGAAAATCGGGCGTGTCAGTGTGGCGCCTCGCCCAGATCTGCTCCCTCGACCAGCCTCGTCACGCTGACCCCGATCAGCAGCGCGCGCGCTGCCTCCTCACGCAGGCGTTCGCGCAGTGACTCGACCGCACTCACCGCATCACTCATGCAGGACTGCAGCTCAGAAGTCACGGCAGCCGCATCCAGCAGCATGCGCTGGAGTTCGTCCGCGCCCACCGCACGGCCGGCGCAACCGCCGTCAAGGGCAATGATGCGCGACTGGAAAGCCAGTTCATCGATCATCCCGGCGATGCTGACCAGGTCGGCCGCATTGAGCTCAGCCCTGCGCACCATCACCGGCGCAGCAGCGATGAGGTCGGCGCAGGCGCCCTGCAGCGTCTCGGCGGTAAACCGTACGTCCTGCGCCGTGCAGACCTCGCGCGGCGGCAGGGCGCGGGCGAACGGCACCCTGCGAAAATCGCAGAAGTAGACGTTTCCCGAGACGGTCAGCGAACGCCGCCGATTTTCCTGCATCGAATGCCCTCTTCATCGCTGACCCACGCGCTTGCACGGATCTGCACCAGATACCGTTTTCCCGGGCCGGACGCCGGACGAGGAGCAGCGCCGCGCCCGCAGACCAAGCCGCGATACCCTGCATCTACGGCAAACCGCGCGCCGGCTTTAGCACCCGTGACCGGGCGAGGGCAGTTGGTTTATCATTCTCAAGACTGGCATCCCCTTGATGCGGGGCCGGCGATCCATCCACACCGCAATTACCCCCCACTGCCACCCTTGAGGAGCATTCCTTGAGCCCCATCCGCGTCCTTCTCGTGGAGGACACGCGCGACGACGAGTCTCTGACCCTGCGCGGGCTGCGGGGCATAGCCGATGGCATCGAGGTGAGCGTGGTGCGTGACGGCGCAGCCGCACTGGATCATCTTCAGTCCGGCGGGCCGCTGCCGGCCCTGGTCATCGTCGACCTCAAGCTGCCCAAGGTTGACGGCGCCGAAGTCCTGCGCCGCATCCGCGAAAACGAAGGACTGCGTCACCTCTGCGTGGTAGTGTTCACATCGTCCAGCGAACCGCGCGACATCTCGCGCTGCTACGCCCTGGGCTGTAACAGCTACGTGATCAAGCCGGTGGCTTACGAAAGCTACATCGACGCGGTGCGACAGATCAGCAGATACTGGCTGCAACTGAACACGCCGCCCCGGGATTGACCATGGCCCAGGGTTTGCGGTTGCTGCTGGTCGAGGACTCGCAGGACGACGCGGAACTGCTGCTGCTGATGCTCAAGCGCGGCGGCTACGATGTCACCCACGCCAGGGTCGGGACCGCGGCTGAAATGCAGTCGGCCCTCGACGCCGGCAACTGGGATCTTGTCATCGCGGATCATTCACTGCCCCAGTTTTCCGGTATCGCCGCCCTCAATCTGATGAAATCGCGCGGCCTCGACACCCCCTTCATCATCGTGTCTGGCCATATCGGCGAGGATGATGCCGTGGCAGCGATGCGCCGCGGCGCCCATGACTACGTGATGAAGCACAACCTCTCGCGGCTGCTGCCGGCGATTGACCGCGAGCTGCGCGAGGCGGCAATCCGCACCGCCCGTGGTGCGGCTGAAAAGCGCCTGCGCGAGCAGGAGGTGCGGCTGTCGGCCATACTCTCAAACACCCCTGGCGTGATCTTCCAGCTGCAGCTGGATCGCTCGGGCAGGCTCGGCTTCAGCTATGTCAGCGAGGGCAGCGAGGAACTGCTCGGGCTGCCTCCATCACTGCTGATTCGGGACGCCGAAGTGCTGCTGCAACGCATCGCCGAAGAGGACCGGGCGGCCTTTGTGCAATGCCTCGCCAGCGCGGCAAGCAATACCAGCGGCGCGACCTGGGAAGGGCGTGTATGCCATAGCGTTGATTCCTGGCGCTGGATCAGCCTTCGTCTGTCTTCGACCCCGGCGGAGGACGGGCATGTCCGCGGCGAAGGCGTGATCACCAGCATCCATGAAATCAAGCTGGCTGAACAGGAACTGCGCCATTCGCGGCGACGCCTGTCCGAGCTGACCTCCCATCTCGAGCGGGTCAAGGAGCAGGAACGGGCCCGCATCGCCCGCGAAATCCACGATGACCTGGGCGGCAATCTGACCGCGATCAAGATCGACCTGATGTGGCTTTCCAGCCGGCTGGGCAACCAGGACGGGATCTCGGGCAAGATCAGCCAGATCGACGCCCTCATCGATGAAACCATCCGCACCACCTCGCGCATCGCGCGTGATCTGCGTCCGGGAGTGCTGGACCTCGGCCTCGGCGCGGCGGTGGAGTGGCTGGCACGGGAATTCGAAAACCGCATGTCCATCCCCTGCAGGGTTACAGTCACGCCGGACGATCCCGAAGTACCGGCTGATATCGCAGCGGCCCTGTTCAGCATCTGCCGTGAAGCATTGACCAATATCAGCAAGCACGCAGCCGCTGGCCGAGTGGTCATCGATATCGGCGCGCGCCGGGACGTGGTCGTGCTCAAGATCAGCGACAATGGCCGCGGCATCGCCGCCGCCGACTTTGCCAAGCCCGGCTCATTCGGCTTGCGCGGTATGACGGAACGGGCGGAACAGCTCGGTGGCACGCTTGAAGTCTTGTCCGACGCCGCCTCCGGCACCACCCTCAACCTGCGGGTCCCGCTGGGCGAAGGTAATGCGGTTGCGGCGTCCTCCCCGGGCACATCGGAGGCCGCATGATCAGGGTGCTTATCGCCGACGATCACGCCATCCTGCGCCGCGGGCTGCGCCAGATCATTGCAGAAACGGCCGATCTGGCCGTGGTCGGAGAGGCCTGCAACAGCGCAGAAGCTCTGAAGTTCGTACGCGAACAGGCCTGCGACGTGGTGCTGCTCGACATTTCCATGCCCGACCGCAACGGCATCGAAACCCTGAAGCTGATCCGCAAGGAAAGGCCCAGGGTTTCGGTGCTGATGCTGTCCATGCACCCCGAAAACCAGTATGCGCTGCGCGCACTGCGTTCCGGGGCCGCGGGTTATCTCAACAAGCAGAGCGCCCCGATGCAGCTGGTGCACGCAGTACGTGAGGTCGCCCGCGGCCGCAAATACCTGACCCCGCAGGTGGCCGAGGAACTCGCAGACAACCTGGTGCGCGGGGAGGAACAGCAACAGGACCATCACGCGCTGTCCAACCGCGAGTTCCAGACCATGTGCCTCATCGCCTCCGGCAAGACCGCCACCGAAATCGCCGAACAGCTTTCCCTCAGCGTCAAGACCATCAGCGCCTACCGTGCTCGCATCCTCGAGAAACTCGGCCTGCGCAGCAACGCCGAAATCACCCATTACGCGATCAAGAACGGCCTGGTCGACTAGGCGAACCAGACCGTGAAAGCCCGACCCAAGCCTCAAGTCCGGCCGCAAGGCGTCCGTTAACTCCCCGGACAACAGGGCGTCCATCCAGGCGCCCTGCAGCAGGGAAAACAAGACGCCATGGAAAGTCCACGCAGCAACCGCATCGCCGGCGCTGCTTTCGCTACGCCGCATGAAATCGCCCGCGAAACCCTGCGCCGGATTGCGGTCCACCGGGAGCAGCCAACCCCGGTGAATTACCTGCGCGTCTACCAGGAAGTCTCCGGACAGCCCTGCCCGGAACAGCAGGGGGATGACTGGCTGGAGCTGTTGCGCCTGATGCAACGGCAGTTACGGCAACCGCATCAGGGATACAGCAGTGCCCAGAAAATGGCTGCGATCGAAAAAGTGCTCGACGGAGCGGCCAGCACCGATGCGGATAAGGCAAAAGAACTGCTGCGGCGCCTGCTGCAGCGCTGGTCCGGGCTGCCGACTGCACCGGAAACCGCATTTAAACTTCATAATGAGGACGGTGCCGACTCCGAGGCACTGCTGATTTTGGCTGGCCTCTTCTCCCAGGCACTGGAACGCGCAGTGGTATCACGCATATCCGGCGCGCCGGAGCTGGTTGCCGAAATTCGCGAGTTAGCGGCAAGGCTGCGCACAGCGCGCGACGCCGAAGCGATTGGGGCGCTGGCGACCCCACTCCGACAGCTCTGGTATCGCCTGAGCCTGTACGACGACGAGGGAGACCGCCTGCGCCAAGGCCTGCTGCGGGTGCTGCACCTGCTTATCGAAAATATCCAGGAAATTACCACCGATGACCAGTGGCTGCACGGCCAGCTCGAGTCGATCAAGGACATCATCTCTGCACCTTTGACCATCGAATCGCTGGAGCAGATTGAGCGCTGCCTTCGCGAAACGATCGTTCGCCAAGGCGTGCTCAAGCACAGCCTGTCCGAAGCCAAGGATCGGCTAAAGGAAATGGCAGGTACTTTCATCAAAAGTATCAGCGAACTGTCCTCCGTGACCGGCGAGTACCACGACAAGATCACCGCGCTTTCCGGACGGTTGCAGGGCACCGATGACATTGGTGAAATCAGCATGGTGATGGACGAAATCATGCACGAGACCCGACAGATGCAGGTCCACGCCATGCAGTCACGGGACTCCCTGATCGAGGCTCGGCGCATGGTCGAGCTTTCGGAACAGCGGATCAGCGAGTTGGAGGCTGAACTGGTCCAGGTGAGCGAGAAGGTGCGTGAGGACCAGCTCACAGGGACGCTCAATCGCCGCGGCATGGACGAGGTTTTCGAGCGAGAAATTGCAATCCGCAACCGCAGTGGCCGCCCGCTGGCGCTGGCACTACTCGATGTCGACAACTTCAAAAAAATAAACGATATCCACGGTCACCAGGCAGGCGATGGGGCGCTGGTACACCTGTCGCGGGTGATTCGCCAGACCATGCGTCCCAACGACTCGGTGGCGCGCTTCGGTGGAGAGGAATTCCTGATCCTGCTGCCGGACTCCACTGCGGAAGAGGCGGAGCATGCCATCATTCGGTTGCAGCGGAGCCTGACCAAACATTTCTTCCTCCACGAGAGCGAGCACTTGCTGATTACATTCAGCGCCGGGGTAACCGAGCACGCTCCCGGAGAGAAGCAGCCAGACGTGATCAGCCGCGCCGACAAGGCGCTATACCGGGCCAAAGCCGCCGGTAAAAACCGGGTAATCACCGTGCTGCGCGACGGCGCCGCCTAAAGTCCGTACTGCCACCTGTCGTAATTGCTTGGGCGACGGCGGTTTTTTGCACAACGGCAAACCGCTGTCACCGGCAAACCAGCCGTTCAAACCCTTACTGACGGAAGGAGCTTCAAATGCCTCAATTCATCAACACCAACATTGCTTCGCTCAATGCGCAGCGCAACTTGAACGGCTCGCAAAATTCACTGAATGTTGCCCTGCAGCGCCTGTCCACCGGCCTGCGCATCAACAGCGCCAAGGATGACGCCGCCGGCCTCGCGATTTCCGAGCGATTTACTTCCCAGATCCGCGGCCTCAATCAGGCCGCCCGGCATGCCAGTGACGGTATCTCGCTGGCACAAACGGCGGAAGGCGCGCTCAATGAAATCACCAATAACCTTCAGCGCATCCGTGAACTGGCAGTTCAGTCTGCCAATGCCACGAACAGCGCTAGCGACCGAGCAGCGCTTCAGGCTGAGGTATCCGACCTCGTGGCTGAAATTGACCGTGTGGCGACTCAAACCGGGTTTAACGGCGTAAAACTGCTTGATGGCACTTTCTCTGCACAGGCTTTCCAAGTAGGCGCTGACGCCGGCCAGACCATCACTGTCTCTTCCATCACCAGCGCCCGAACCACGTCACTGGGTGCCAGTTTTTCGGCCTCTGTCACCAGCGGGGTGGTAACGGCCAATGCCATCGCTGCGGGCGATCTCGTCATCAACGGCGTTGATATCGGTGCTATCGGCACAAATGACGCCCGCTCTGTTGCCGCGGCGATCAATGCCGTTGGTGGACATGGGGCCACTGCCACCGCAAACAGCCTGACGGTTTCTGGAGGCACCACCGATGGCGGCACCGCCGGTACCGGCACGCTGACAATCAACGGCTACACGACCAGCACGATCAGTATCGGCGCTGGCGCCGCCGTAGACCGTGCTGCCCTGGCCTCAGCCATAAACGCGATCAGTGCTGCAACCGGAGTCACTGCAGTAAATGACGGCACCGGCATTGACCTTGTTGCAGCCGATGGCCGCAATATCGTCCACTCGTTCACGCAGGCCACCGGCACATTCAACGCGACCTTGACTGGCGTCGCTGCTGCAGCGACGACCCGCAGCACTGTCACGCTGACCGCCAGCCAGAACATCACCATCAGTGGCACGGCGCCCTCGGATGCCGGTTTCTCCGCAGCCACCACTTTGGCGGCGCTCTCTGGTACTGCCCTGTCAAACATCAGTGTCGCAACGCTTACTGGAGCAAACACCACCCTGGCTTCGGTTGATGCAGCGCTGACTTCAGTCAACTCATCCCGTGCAGCTCTTGGCGCTCTGCAAAACCGGTTCTCTTCGGTGGTCTCGAACCTTCAGACCTCCTCAGAAAACCTGACCGCCTCGCGCTCACGCATACAAGACGCCGACTTTGCGGCGGAAACCGCGCAGCTGACCAAGGCGCAGATCATGCAACAGGCAGGTGTTGCCATGCTCGCGCAAGCCAATGCCTTACCGAATAATGTCCTTGCCCTGTTGAGAAACTAAGACCGCTTCAATTCAGGGAAACGGCCGGCCAATGCCGGCCGTTTTTTTGATATGTTGTGTAATGAGCAAGTCCATCCCGGCATAAAGTTTGCTCATTGCAAGCCGTAATTCTTAAACCAACCCAGGATTACTGGCTCCATGGCACTGTCATCTCCGGGAATTGGCTCCAATCTTGACGTCAATTCCATAGTTAACCAGTTATTGGCCCTTGAGAAGCGACCGCTTGCCCAGCTCAACAGCCGGGAGGCAACTTATCAGGCACAACTTTCCGCTTACGGCTCGCTTAAAGGGGCCATTTCTAATTTCCAGGGTTCCCTGGCCAGTCTGCGTGACCCTGCGCGCTTTGACAGCATAAAAGCCCAATCTGCAAATACGGCAATTGTTGCCGCCACTGCGGCAAACACAGCCGCCCCCGGTAACTACATCGTGAGCGTCAACAGCCTGGCGGTCCCACAAGTTCTCCAGAGTGTTGGCGTGGCCAGTCCGGCAGCAGCCGGATCCACGGGAACTATCACCTTGCAGGTTGGCAGCGGGGCCGCTCATGTCATAACCGTCGATGCCGCCAACAACACCCTGGAAGGGGTTCGCAACGCCATCAACACCGCACAAACAGATGTTCAGGCCTCGATCATCAATGACGGATCAACGACTCCGTATCGGCTGGTTTTGACTGCAGCGAGCGGCGGAACGGCCAATACCATAAACATCAAAAGCTCTTTGACAACAGGCATAGTCAAGGATGCGATTGACAATATCACTCAGGCACAGGCTCCAGTAAACGCCAACGTGACGATCAATGGCGTGAGCATCATCTCAGCAGGCAATGAGCTCTCAACAGCCATTCCGGGCTTGATGCTTTCACTTGCAGGAACTGGTACCACAAAAATCACCGTCAGCCGCGATACCTCCGGCATCCAGTCGGCAGTTCAGTCTTTCGTCAAGGCCTATAACGACTTGACCGGAACAGTTACCACGCTGACCGCCTACAACCCGACAACCCGGAAAGCGGGTTTGCTTGCCGGAAGCTCGGCTGCGATCAGTATTCAGACAGAACTTCGTGCTACCGCCGGAGGCAATCTGGCCGGTTTATCTGGCAGTCTGGCCACGCTTTCACAAATAGGAGTCGAGTTCGACCGCAGCGGCCGGCTCACGCTAAACCTCACACGGCTTAATGCCGCGGCTGCCAAGCAAGCCGACGATATCGCATCGCTGTTTGCCCTGCGTGGACGCAGCAGTTCGGACCTGGTGCAGTTTGTCAGCTCCACTGAGGCCAGCCAACCCGGCGCCTACACTGTGCACATAACCGCCGCAGCCACACGCGCTGGCGCACTTGCTGCTACCGCTGCGGCTGGGACCACGTTGATTGACGGCAGTAACGACAACCTGTCGCTCAACCTCGACGGCGTCCCGAGCGGTATGCTGAGCATTCCGCACGGCAGCTATACCCCGGAAGAGCTAGCAACCACTCTGCAGAGCGTCATCGGCGCGTCACCACAACTTTCGGCGACTGGCGCCAAAGCCACAGTCGGCCTCCACGAAGGCCGGCTGCTGATCACCAGCGAACGCTACGGTGCGGCGTCGGCTGTGACCGGAATGGCCGGACCCGCGCTGACCGCTCTGGGCTTCAGCAGCGCAACTGCAGCTGCTGGCAGCGATGTCGCTGGGTTTTTCATGCTCGACGGCAACACTGTTGACGCAACTGGAAATGGCCAGGTATTACGTGCCGCCTCCGGCGCACCAGCCGACAAACTGGTGGTGCGCTACACCGGCAGCAGCGCGCCCGCGCAGGGTACACCTGCGGCTACCCTAAACCTGTCCGAGGGCTATGCCGTAACCATGGGGCGTGTTGCTTCGCGGCTGCTCGCGGAGAACGGTGGGCTCGACACCCGCAGTGACGGGCTGAACCGCTCGATCCAGGATGTTGCCACGCAGCGCACGCGACTTAACAGCCGTCTGGCCGATACCGAGACGCGTATTAGGGCGCAATTCAGCGCACTCGACACATTGATCAGCAGACTGAGCAAGACCAGTAATTTCCTGAACCAGCAACTGTCACGATTGCCTGGAAGCAATAATTCCAACACCTGACCGAACCCGCGGAGACCCCCATGTACGGCACCCAGCGCGCCCTGAGCGCATACAAGACTATCGGCGTTGAAACAGGTGTAGAGTCCGCGGATCCGCACCAGTTGGTGCTGATGCTGTTTGACGGCTCGATGATTGCGATCAGCGATGCCCGCCGCCACCTCGCCGAAGGCCGGATCCCCGAGCGCGGCGCTTCGATCTCAAAAAGCATCGCCATCATCGAGGATGGCCTGAAAGCCAGTCTTGACCGTGATAGCGGCGGTGAACTCGCCGACCGCCTGGCTTCTCTTTACGATTACATGCGCAACCAGTTGCTGAAGGCCAACCTCAGCAGCAGCGACAGCCTGCTGGTCGAAGTACACCAGCTGCTGGGAGAGCTGCGCGATGCCTGGGCACTGGTCGACAAGACCGCGTCGCGGGCGCCTCTGCAGGGGGCGGCATGAGCGGCCAGGGCAGCCCCTGCATCATCGAACGCTACGAGCTCGTCGCCCAGCTCACGGCTGAAATGCGCGCGGCTGCACAAGCCGGATCCTGGGAGCAGCTGGTCAGCATCGAGGCCGGCTGCCGCGGGATTTTCGAGCAACTCGTCGCCGAAGAGGAAGCGGCACAGCACCAGCATCCTCCGGAAGTTCTGCAACGCAAGGCCGCCCTGATCCGGCAGATCCTCGCCGATGACGCAGTCATCCGCCGCCTGGTAGAACCGAGGCTTGCCGATCTCGAACAGTGGCTGGGAGGTGCCCAGCGCAACCGGCTGCTGCGCGATGCCTATGCCGCCGGCAGTATGGCCTGAACGGAGCGCAACAACCCAAAAGCAACATGAATTACAAACCCGAGCTCCGATTCGAACTGAGCGGGTCCGAAGACGACAGCAACTACCATGTCCACTCGAAGCTGGAAATCGCCTCGATCCTGCGCGATGTGATGACGGGCAAGTCGCTGGTATCGGCATATTTCGACGTGGCCAACGCCTCGCTGCTCACAGCCATCCTCGCCGTCGATGCCACGGCTGACCGGCTGCTGATTGATTGCGGCCCCGATCAGCAGATCAACGAGCGCCTGCTGCGCGCAGACCGCATGGTCTGCGTGACCTCGCTCGACAGGGTCAAGATCCAGTTTGTGACCGGCACACCTCGGCGCATCCGCCACGAAGGTCGGGAAGCCTTCCAGCTCCCATTGCCCGAGCGCCTGCTGCGCCTGCAGCGCCGGGAGTACTTTCGCCTTTCCACCCCGATTGCCTCACCCCTCAAATGCACCATCACCCCCGCGGGTGATGACGGGGGTGCAACCCACAGCCTGCACATCGCCGATATCAGTGGCGGAGGATTCGCGGCCAGTGCCGAGACTGAACTGCCGGCGCTCGAGCCGCTATCGCGCTTTCACGCGGTGATCACATTGCCCGAGGGTGATGTATTGCGTGTCGATGTCGAATTGCGCAACACCTTCGAGATCACGCTCGCCAGCGGCCGCCGCCTGCGCCGCTACGGCTGGAAATTCCTGGTGCTGCCGGAACGCGCAAGAATCGTGCTTGAACGCTACGTGATGCAGCAGCAGCGTTTTCTCAAGACACGCAGCCGTTCCCCGAGCTGAAGGGCCGCGGCGCAGCGCATCCACGGCAGATATTGCAAGTAATTGTTTTAACTGATTAATTTATCCAGCCTACACACTGTTCGGGAGCAATGCCGGGCAGGCTGGGAGGGATGCGGTCCAGCCTGTGCGCCGCGTCGATTGCCGGCGAACTTGCCGGCTTGTGCGCCCGCTTCGGCACACGACCGCCTGATCGTTCTGTACAGGCGCTAGACCTGCATATTCATGATTTCCTGGTAGGCGGCGACCAGGCGGTTGCGCACCTGCACGGTCTGCTGGAAGGAGATATTGGCCTTTTGCAGGGAAATCATCACGTCATGAAGTTGGACTTCGGGTGCACCCAGCTCGAAGCTGCGCGCCATGGCACGCGCCTGCTGCTGGGTCTCGTTGGTCCGCACCAGCGCCCCTTTCAGCGCCTCTGCAAAGCCTTCGCTGCGGTTGGCCGTGGCAGAGGGCGCCGCCGGGCGGTTGCCGGCCATGGCTGCAGCCGTGCGCATCTGCGCCAGCAATTGGTCGATGCTCCGTGTATTCATCGCGACATCCTTTCGTGATGGCCTAAATCACACCGGCAAGACGGTAGCGCTGCAGTTTGTAACGCAGCGTGCGCTCGCTGATGCCGAGCCTTTGCACGGCCAGCTTGCGCGAGCCGTTGACCGCAGCCAGCGTGCGCAGGATCAGATCACGCTCGACAGCCTTGATACTGGCGCCAACTGCACAGGAACCGTGTTCCTGTGCACCTGAAGTACTTCGTTCCGGTTCGACCGGTGATAGCGGACGCAGATGGATATCGTCGATCTGCGAGCCGGGCGCCAAGATCAGCGCGCGTTGCACCGCGTTGGCCAATTCGCGCACGTTGCCGGGCCAGTCCTGCGCCTCGAGGCTCGCCTTGGCGCGCGGATGCAATTCGACATGACGGCCGCCCTCCTCGCGCGCGATTCGTGCCAGCAGTGACTCAGCCAGTGGCACGATATCGGCCCGCCGCTCCCGCAGTGGCGGCACATGCAGCGGAAACACGTTAAGGCGGTAATACAGGTCCTCGCGGAAACGCCCCTGCTCCACCTCGTCCTCAAGCTGGCGGTTGGTGGTGGCAATCACGCGCACGTCGAGCGGTACCGGCCTGCGGCTGCCGATACGCTCGACCTCACGCTCCTGCAGCACGCGCAGCAGTTTGGCCTGCAAAGACAGCGGCATCTCGGATATTTCGTCGAGCAGCAGGGTGCCGCCCTGCGCCTGCTCGAACTTGCCGGGTTCGGCACGCACCGCCCCGGTAAAGGCCCCTTTTTCATGTCCAAACAGCGTCGCCTCGAGCAGGTGTTCAGGAATGGCTGCGCAATTGATCGCGACAAAAGGGGCGCCCTCTCGGGCCGAACAACGGTGTACGTAACGGGCCACCACTTCCTTTCCGGTCCCGCTTTCACCGCTGATCAGCACCGTCGCGCTGCTGTGCGCCACCCTGAGTGCCAGGGTGAACACCGCACGCATCGCCGGATCCACCGCGACCGGATCCCGGGCTGCGGCGCCGCCAGATTGAACCAGCCGCGCCGGCATCGCGCTGCCGGCCTGCAGGACACCAGCATCCTCCATGCGGGAAATCAGTTCAACGGCATCGGATTTCACCAGAAAACCCCGTTCCATCACTGTCTACGCTCCTTGTAGTCGCTCTACTGCGGGGGGACCCCGCCAGAAAACGCCGCAACGGTAGCACCGGGCCCGCGGTCCCGGCCGTGCAATTACGCCTGGAAATCCCGCTTTATTTGCGGCTTGCCCGGTGCTGCTGCTGACCATAATCCGCAGCAAGTCAATGCACCGGCCGCAGGCGCGGCGGGTGATCACACCGAACACGACGGAGCCAGTTGAACGTGGAAGCTCAACCGACAGCACCAGGCACACCGGGCACCGGCCTGGTGCCGCGCCTTCAGACGCTGACCCAGATCCCGCTGCAGCAGAAAATCAGCCTGATGGTGGTCTTGGCTGTGGCTATCGCCTTGGGGGCGGGCGCCTGGATGTGGAGCAGTACCCCCGATTACCGGGTATTGCATGCCAACCTCGCAGAACGCGAGGGCGGCGCAGTCATCGCGGCACTGCAGCAGATGAATGTACCCTACAAATTCATCGACGGCACGCTGATGGTGCCGGCGGCGCAGTTGCACGAGGCGCGGATGCGGCTCGCCAGTCAGGGCCTGCCCCGCGGCGGCGGTGCCGGTTTTGAGCTCATGGAAAACCAGAAACTCGGAGCCAGCCAGTTTGTCGAGCAGATCAACTACCAGCGCGCGCTTGAGGGTGAACTGGCGCGCTCGATACAGTCCCTGGGTGGCGTGCACAGCGCGCGCGTCCACCTCGCCCTATCGCGCCCGAGCGCGTTCCTCCGTGAACAGCCGCGCACCAGCGCCTCGGTGCTGGTTAACCTGCACCCGGGGCGCAATCTCGATGCGATGCAGGTGGCTGCAATTGCCCATCTGATCTCGCACAGCGTGCCGGGGCTTCCCGCGAAAAACGTATCCATCGTGGATCAGAACGGCACCTTGCTCTCAGGCGAATCGGAGAGCGGCGGCAAACGCTCGCTGGATGCCGGGCAGCTCAAGTTCCAGCAGGAAATCGAGCAGACCTTCCTGCGCCGCGTCGAAAGCATCCTCGCGCCGGTGTTGGGAGCCGGCAACGTCCGTGCCCAGGTGTCAGCCGAAATCGACTTTACCGAAACCGAGCAGGCAGAGGAAATCTACAAGCCAAACCAGCGCCCCACCGACGCTGCGATCCGCAGCCAGCAGACCAGCGAAAGCAGCGGCCCCGCCGCAGCTGCAGCGGGCGGCATACCGGGCGCGCTCAGCAACCAGGCACCCGGCACGGCTTCGGCCCCGATCGCCGCGACTCCCGGCCAGGCCGGCTCCGCGGTCGCAGCCACGACGCCTGCGGCCGCCGCGGGCGCGCGGCGCGACTCCACGGTCAATTACGAAGTCGACAAGAGCATCCGCCACGTCAAACAGCCGATGGGCCGGGTCAAGCGGATCTCGGTGGCCGTGGTGGTGAACCACATGACGGTGAACGACGCCAAAGGCAAGCCCAGCACCAAACCGCTGCCCGAAGCGCAGATCGCCCAGCTCACCGAGCTCGTCCAGGGCGCTGTCGGCTACAGCAAGGAACGCGGCGACGTGGTGTCGGTGGTCAACAGTCCGTTCAAGGTGGCTGAACCGGAAAAGATCGAAGAACTGCCGCTGTGGAAGAACCCTGAGCATATTGAAACTGCCAAGAACATGGGCAAGCACCTGCTGATCGGCGGTCTTGCGCTGTTCCTGCTTCTCGGCATCCTGCGTCCGGCGCTGCGCGCCCTGTCACAGCCGCCGCCTTCACCGGTGCTCGCCGCGGGCGCCGAACTCGGCCCCGACGGAACACCCGCACAGCTGGGCGCCGCCGGATATGACCAGAGCCTGCAAAACGCGAAGATGATCGCGCGGCAGGACCCGAAAGTCGTCGCGAACGTGGTCAAGGAATGGGTCAATGGCAATGGATGATGAAGGCATCCAGAAAAGCGCGATACTGCTGATGTCACTGGGTGAAGACGAGGCGGCGGAAGTGCTCAAGCACCTCGGCCCCCGGGAAGTGCAGCGCATCGGCGCGGCGATGGCCTCACTGAAATCGGTGACGCGAGAGCAGATCACCGCCACGCTCGGTGAATTCTGCGATAACGCAGCGGGCCAGAGTAGCATCGGGCTGGCCGCAGACGACTATGTGCGCTCGGTTCTGCGCAAGGCCTTGGGCGATGACCGCGCGGCCAACCTGATAGACCGCATCCTGCAGAGCAGCGACAACCACGGCATTGACGGACTGAAATGGATGGATGCCGGCGCGGTGGCGGACCTCGTGGGCGAAGAGCATCCGCAGATCATCGCCACCATACTCGTGTACCTGGATCGCGATCACGCAGCGCAGATACTCCAAAAATTTAATGAAAAGCTGCGCAACGATGTGATGCTGCGCATTGCCACCCTCGACAGCATCCAGCCGGCGGCGCTGCGCGAACTGAATGACGTGCTTTCTCGCCTGCTGGCCGGGGGCGGCAATTTCAAGAAAGAGCCGATGGGCGGGGCACGCACGGCCGCCGAAATCCTCAACTTCCTGCCCAACACCCAGGAAGCACCGGTGGTGGAGTCGGTAAAGGAGTTCGATGCGGATCTCGCGCAAAGCATTGTCGACCAGATGTTCATCTGGGAAAACTTGCTGGCGCTGGAGGACCGCGCAATCCAGACCCTGTTGCGCGAAGTGCAGTCCGAATCGCTGATCCTAGCGCTCAAGGGGTCCTCTCAGGAACTGCGCGACAAGATTTTCCGCAACATGTCGCAGCGCGCCGGCGAGATGCTGAAGGAAGACCTCGAGGCCAAGGGCGCGGTACGGGTATCGGAAGTCGAGGCGCAGCAGAAGGAAATCCTGAAAGTGGTGCGCCGCCTCGCCGACGAGGGCCAGATCATGCTGGCCAGCGGCGGCGGC